>CAMYKF010000197.1 GCA_947258905.1 uncultured Pirellulaceae bacterium
GGGCGTCCGTCGGGTGCGTCCAGGTGCAGACCTTCGGAGTGAATGCCGAGGATTCCGTTGATTTCGCTTCCGCCAGGAAGCACGGCGTGCGGGATCATCAGGCCTTCACCCAGACATGAAGTCTCCTGGCCTTCCCGTTCCATTACCAGACGAATGAACTCATCCTGAGGCACCGGCATCGATGTGGAAACGGCATACAACTGGTTGGCCAGCGACGTGACGATTTCTTCCTTGGTATGACCGGCAATATTGACGGTAATGTGATGCTCGTCGAGAAAATCGAGCAGGCGTGCGCGATCCAGTCCGCCTTCGCCCGCCAGTTGCAAGGCGAGTTTGGTGGCGCTGGGGCCGATCAGCTGGTTGATAGCCAATGTGGCCAGTCCGATGGTGGTGACCGCCGATCCAATCGCTGATGTCTCGCCACCAAATTGATCCTGCGTCAACAGGATCAGGCCAACTGCGACGCCACCATGGGGCAGCAAGGCCAGTCCCAAATAGTTACGGACCCGTTTGGTAGCTCCCGAGAGTTGCATGGCTCCGAAAGCGCCAAGATACTTGCCGCACAACCGGGCGAAGAAATACAAGGCCACGAAGCCCGCCATTGGCAACACGGCGCTGAAATCCAGACGCATCCCGGCGAAAGTGAAGAAGGCCGCAAACAGCACTCCGCCAATCTGGTTCAAATAAGCTTCCGCCGAGCGAATGGTATCGTGCTGCAAGTTGGACAGGCAAAAACCGGCAAACGTGCAAGCCAGAATACCTGATACACCGCTGCCCACCGCCGCGCCCCATGAGGCAAGGATGACAAACACGATCGAGGGACCCAGGAAGGCCGGGCCGACGATCGTGCGGGTCAGCAAGACTACGATTGCAGCGCAGGCCAGTCCGATCGCGAACGTCAGTCCAAATTGCATGCCCACGGCGGCCATGGCACCGGTAACGCCGCCTTCGTCGGTAGCCAGAATCGCGCTGACAAAAACGAATACTCCCACCGCCACCATGTCGATCAGCCCCACGCCGGCGATCAGTGTCCGCGTGAGGATTCCCCTGGCTCGCGCTTCCTGCACCACCAGCACGGTGGTCCCCGGAGCACCGGCAATCGCGATCGCGGCCAGCAACATGGACACCGGAACATCGAGCCCACCAATAAACCGCAGGGCAAGAAACACAACCGCCGGCGTAATCGCGGCTTCACATAACATCAACAAGCCCAGTCGTTGCCGCGAGTTTCGCAGGCTGGCAAAGTGCAACGAGGCCCCGACGGTAAAGGCGATATAGCCAAGCACAAAATGCATGAAAGGCAGAAAACGGTCCAGCTGCTCGCCGGGTGTCAGGCCGGGCAGGTTTAGCGCCCTGAGAATAATGCCCGTTCCGATCCAGCCGGTTACCTTGGGCAGTCGCAAACGGCCGACCAGTTCGCCACCAACGATCCCGGCCAGCAACACGACGGCCAGGTCAAACAGGGGTTGGTCAAAGGCGATATTCATGGTCAACGAGACGAAACGAAAATTATGGCTGTCGATCAGTGCCCGGGATTATAGCGCAGAAAATGGCCCGGCTGCAGGGCACTTGAGTAAAGGCACGCCAAACGGCCGTTTCACCCGGCGGCTTGCCACTACGCCAACCCATCTGCGGTTTTTCGATGGCGCACCATGATGGCCCTGATGCGGTCGAAAACCGCCACCACGTGGATCGGCCATGCCAATCCCGTGTAGTGCTGGGCTGCCCATCCCCATACACTGCAGACGACGCGTTGCATCGATTCGCTGCGGGAACACCAAACTGAAAACGCTCGAACGAAGACTGGGCCTGGGGGCCGTGATTGCCATCAGCATCAGCGCCATGCTGGGCAGCGGTATCTTTGTCTTGCCAGGTCTGGCCGCCGCCAAGACGGGCCCGATGGTCTGGCTGGCCTACCTGTTGGCCGGTTTGGCCGTGTTGCCGGCCGCCCTGTCGAAGTCGGAACTGGCCACGGCTATGCCCACGTCCGGCGGCACCTATGTGTATCTGGAGCGGACATTTGGCCCACTTGCCGGCACCGTTTCCGGACTGGGACTGTGGTTCTCGTTGTTATTAAAAAGTGCCTTCGCGCTAATCGGCTTCGGTGCCTATCTGGGCGTATTGATCGACGTACCCATGCAACCCGTCGCCATCGGCCTGCTGTTTGCGATCACGACGCTCAATGTGCTGGGTGTCAGCGTGATCAGCCGGGTGCAAAAACTGGTGGTGGTCGTGGTTCTCGCGTCATTGCTGATTCTGGGGTTGGCCGGTTTGTGGACGGTGCAGGCCACCAATCTGGAACAGGGATTTTCACATGGCGCGCAGGGATTCATTGCCGCGGCTGCCTTTGTGTACATTTCCTATGCGGGCGTAACCAAAGTTGCGGCGATCGCCGAAGAGGTCAAAAATCCGAATCGCAATCTGCCCATGGGAATCCTGATTTCCTGGCTGGTCGTGCTGTGCGTTTACGTATTTGTCGTATTTGTGCTGGTGGGAAACATTCCCACCGCCCAATTGCTCAACAGCAATGGTACCGGCGAGCCCAATCTGCATCCGATTTACACACTGGCTACCGTTGTCCTGGGCCCAACCGCTGGCTGGATTGCCGCGATCCTGGCCATCATCACCATGGTTTCCATGGCGCTGGCCGGGTTGCTGGCAGCATCGCGATTTCCGTTTGCCATGAGTCGTGATAATCTGGTCCCGCAATCGATCCGCAAAATCGACTCGCGGCTCAAGACTCCCGTTAACAGCATTCTGATCACCGCCATCTTCATGGCGGCAGCCATCCTGTTTTTACCTGTGGAACAACTTGCCAAACTGGCCAGCGCCTTTATGATCCTGGCGTTCATGTTTGTTTGTGGAACCGTAATCATTCTGCGGGAAACGGCTTTCGAATGGTACAAGCCGCAATTCCGGGCGCCCCTCTATCCGTGGCTGCAGTTTTGCGGAATTCTCGTGGGTGCTGTCCTGTTGATGGCGATCGGGGCCCAATCGCTCGGCGAATCGCTGCCGTCGGAGGCGTCGGTTGTGGTTCCGTTTTTTGGCCGCGAACGATCGCCGGAGACGCTGGTGCAAATGGGCGCGGCCCTGGCTCACGGGCGGCAGCTGGAAGTACTGCACATCACGGCCGTGCCGGAACAGGTCCATATCGGAGACGCCCTCGAGGATGACCCGCTTTCCATCTCGTTACGCCGTCGCATTCAGACCATGGCTGCCGAAGAGAACATTCCCCTGGAATACACCGACACCGTGTCGCACGACGTGGTTCATACGATCTATGACGTGGCACTGCGTGTGCACTGTGAATGGGTGGTGATGGAGTCCACGGCGCGCCGCGATTTCGGTGTCACGTTTCAGAATCCGATCGGCTGGCTGCAGGATCACCTGCCCTGCAACCTGGCGGTCTTCAAGGACGCGGGGATTCGTTACATTCGCGAAATCCTGGTTTACGCCGAACCCGGGCCGCACGACGCGCTGGTGGTTGCCACGGCCGACCATCTGGCCGGCATCCACAATGCCAGGCTGAATTTTGTATGTGTCGTGGCTGATGATTCGGAACCTCACGAATTGCACGCGCGAGCTGATTATGTGGACCAGTTGCGCGACCTTTGCCTGGCACCGGCCAAGGTGGTCGTCATCCGGGACTCCGATGAACTGGCTGCCATTCAGCGGATTACCTCGTCGTATGACTTGCTGGTCATGGGTGCTCCGCCCGATCGGGGCCTGTACGGTCGTCTGGCGGGCTCACCCAAGGATGTACTGACACGTCGTGCAGAGTGTTCCGTTTTGTGGCTGAAGACACCGCGGACCCAGACACATGGCAATTTTGATCTGACAGGTATTCGCCAGCAGCAGGAATTCAACTTGCAGGATGCGATAGTTCCGGGCTGTCTGCAGGCCCGCGCAACCATTGGCAAGAAAGAGGAACTGTTCCGTACGGCGGCCGAATTGTTTTCCAGCCATTTTCAGGTGATCAGTATCGACGTCATCTACGACGCGCTCGTGGAACGTGAACAAATGCAGAATACCTCGCTGGGCCAAATCGGATTGGCCCTGCCCCATGCTACGTTGTCCGAGGCCCCGCGATCACGCACCTCCGTGGGCATGATTACGCTGGCCGAGCCGATTCAGTATGGTGCCAGTGATGCGTCCAAAGTGGATGTCTGTATCTTCACAATGGGTTCTCCCAGTGACCGCCAGGTGCACCTGAAAATTCTGGCCGAGATTTCACGGCTGACCATGGATACGAATTTCCTCAGTGAAATCCGCGCGGCGAAATCGGCCGATGAATTTCTGCCAATTATCCGTGGCTGTCTGACCGAGCCGTCTGGCGCAATAAATACCTGACACCGATCGGCAAAGACCGGTGTGATTCAGACGGAATGTTGCGGGTCCGGCGAATTCAACAGCACACGCACCCGTTCGGTTTCGGGCAGCTCGTTGCGGATGCGTCGTTCCACGTCATCCAGGACGGACTCGATGCGGACGGTATCCAGTTGATCGTCCAGGTCGAGATCGGCGTCGACGATCACCTCGGCGCTGCCAGCATAGATGGCGGCCAGCTGATTGATGGCGTCGACTTCCGGCGTGTCCAGCACGGCCTGCCGCAGACGCTCCAGGTCATCCGGCGGCAACCCGCGACCGGCAATCAACGCGCGGGCCTCGGCGATCAGGAACAGCGACGCGCCAGCCATCATGACCGCCGCCACCAGGGCCCCCAGTGCATCGAACAACACCAGTGCAAAGATCTGGTACAGCAACATGGAGACCAGCCCGACGATGCTGGTCGACGTACCGATGACATCGCGAAAAAAAGCATTCTTGACCAGGGGCCGGCTAAAGCTGCCGAGGGCCGCGCGCAAACTGCCCGCTTCGCTCCGCAGCTTGCGCACACTCAGACTGACCGCGTAGCTGTTCGTGGCAATGGCCAGTACCAGCACTGCCAGCGCCAGCCAGACACTTTTCAAAGGCTGGGGCGAGACCAGTTGCTGATAGCCACGCCCAGCGGACAGTCCGGCACCCACGACCAGCATCGTCACGGCCGACATGAGTCCCCAAAAATACGCCTCGCGGGCATAGCCGAATGGATGTCGCGTGTCTCGCGGGCGTGCGGCGCGGCGTTCCCCGATTACCAACAACGCCGAACCGGCGCTGTCAGCCAGTCCCTGCGCCATTTCTGAAAAGATCACCGCGCTACCCGTCAACAGCGCCACGATCAAATTCGTCACGACGTCCAGCACGTCGACCAGAAAAGAGACAACAACGACGCGACGCGACGAGATGGAAGATGCCATGGTTACGCGGGTTACGTGTCGGTCCTTTTATCCGGCAACAGCGGGCCACATCAGAGCGAAGATCAGGCCGATGATGATGCCATACACAACGCCGTCCACCACATCCATGATGACGCGACGCTTGAACCAGATGGCATTCAGCACGCCCGACGAGGCGTGAGTCAGTACACCGATGGCACCGGCGATCTGGAGCACCTTCATGAACATGTCGCTACCCGGACCCAGTGCCGCATAGGTGATGTAGGCGATGATGGCTGTCGTCACGAGGAAAAACACCAGGGTCAGTCCGAGGTTCACGCCCATGTTCGGCACTTCCCACGTGCTGAGTACGCCCCGTGGCCCTTTCATATACCGTTCCCGAAACTCGTCGCTGTTCTGTTCCGCCTTGGCGTGCGTCATGGGGTACATATAGTTGCCGGGAGGAAGATTTAAACCGCTGACGGCATCCATGAATTCCTGTTCCTTTTCCAGTTTCTTCCAGTCGCCGAAGTGATGGGGCAGGATGACCCAGGCCACAAAACTGGCCACAAACAATACAACCGAGATGATGATGATTGGCAGCCACAAGGCGGTCAGGAATTCCATCGTTCAACTCCTCGTCGGGGTAATCGGGATACAGACGATGCCTCGTTCCGCCGTTATTGTAATCGGCTCGCCCCGTGAATGAATAGTTGTCACTCATTTGGTAAGATGTTCCGGTTGATTAACTTTTAGCCCGGGAGTAGCCCCTATGTTGAGCCGCTGTGTAATTTGCCTGTTGGTCCTGTCGAGTGCCATTGGGTCGTGTCGCGTCGCCGAGGCGGACGAGCACCCCAACATCTTATTCGTATTCAGTGACGACCACGCGTTTCAGGCTGTCAGCGCCTACGGCTCGGTAATCAATTCGACTCCGCACATCGACCGCATTGCCAACGAAGGCATGCGCTTTGATCGTTGTGTGGTCACGAATTCCATCTGCGGTCCGTCGCGAGCGGTGATCCTGACCGGCAAGTACTCGCACCTGAATGGATTTCGCCAGAACGGCGACAATTTTGACGGGGCACAGACGACGTTTCCCAAATTACTGCGGGCTGCCGGTTATCAAACTGCCATTTACGGAAAGTGGCATTTGCGCAGCACGCCCACCGGTTTCGACGACTGGATGGTATTGCCCGGACAGGGCGCGTATTACAACCCGGACTTCCTGCTGCCGGGCGACGGGAAAACCAAAATCGAGGGTTACACGACCGACATCATTACCGACTCGGCACTGACGTGGCTGCAAGAGAAACGCGATGCGGACAAGCCGTTCATGCTAATGGTGCAGCACAAGGCACCCCATCGCGAATGGCTGCCAGGCCCCGATCACCTCGACACTTTCAAGGATCGGGAAATGCCTGAGCCCGAAACGCTGTTCGATGATTACGCCAACCGGGCTCCCGTGCTGGCTGAACAGACGATGACCATCGATCGCCACATGCGTGACGGCTGGGACCTGAAACTGTGGCGTGAATCGGACATCGGGACTAAACCGTACGAACGCTTCTTTAACCGGTTTACCGACGAGCAGCGACAGCGCTGGGACGAGGCCTATCGTCAGGAAAACGAGGCCTTCATCGCCGCCAACCTCAAGGGCAAGGACCTCGTCCGCTGGAAATACCAGCGTTACATTAAGGACTATTTGCGGTGCATCCAGTCCGTCGACGACGGTATTGGACGCTTGCTGGATTACCTCGACGAGAACGGGCTGGCTGATAACACGATTGTCATTTACTCATCCGATCAGGGATTTTATCTGGGCGAGCACGGCTGGTACGACAAACGCTGGATCCTTGAAGAGAGCCTGCGTACGCCACTGGTCGTCCGCTGGCCCGGCGTGACCGATGCAGGTTCCAGCAGCGATCGCATCGTATCGAATCTGGATTTCGCCCAGACCTTTCTGGAGGCGGCCGGAGTCGATGCACCCGACGATGTGCAGGGGCAGTCGCTGGTGCCATTGTTGCGTGGCGAGCAGCCAGTCGACTGGCGCGACGAGTTTTACTATCACTACTACGAACTGGGTACACACAATGTCGCCGCCCATTACGGGATCGTTACCGATCAATACAAACTGGTGCATTACTACCGGCGATTGAACGAAGAGCGGCAACCCGTTGACATCGATCAATGGGATCTGCTGGATCGGGAAAAGGACCCGCTGGAGATGACCAGCTACATTGACGATCCGGCTTACTCCAATGTGCGCGAGGAGCTGCAGCAGCGGCTGAAGGCGCTGCGAGGCAGGTTTGGCGTTGTTGAGGAGTGACCGTAGCGGTGGCTTCCAGCCGCCGTTTAACTCCCATCCAGCGGCGGCTGGAGGCCACCGCTACGGGAATCAGCCCTTGTTTCTGCTCGCCCCGCTGGCGAAAATACAGGCCCGGCACATAACTTCCTCTGTTTCGTTCCAGTCGTTCCCGGCCTTGGCTCGCAAGACTCCCAAAAAACGCACCCGCAAAACCACCGCAGAATCGCCGTTGATCCCCATCGATTGCGACAGCGAAGTGGTGCGTCGCCGACTGGCCCGCATTGAATCGAATTATGCCTTGC
>CAMYKF010000198.1 GCA_947258905.1 uncultured Pirellulaceae bacterium
TTCCCGGCGGCGATTTCCCCCGACTGCAGGCCGCCGTTTGAAACAAAGTCTCGACGTCAATCAAAACGGGACTGGCACCGCAAGCCATCACGTTGCCCATGTGCATATCGATAACGTCAAGCGTCCAGCACAGGGCAGCCAGCGCGCCGGCTCTCTCCCAGTACTGCTGCCACTGTCGCGAATCCGCTGGCGACTGCGGCTGACAACACTCCACCCAGCCATGACCGTGGCAATCGATCACCTGCAAAACCCTGAACGGCAGCTGGAACCCGGCCTCATTGATCCATTGCAACAATGTCTGCCACGAGGATTCCAGACCCATATCCCGCGGCTTGTAAATCAACTGGTGCCCATCTTCAAATGTCACACGGAACACCGATCGTCCGCCGTGATGCCGATCGGACAAACCACTTTCCAAACCAGTGACTGTGTGACCGGAGGCAGTCCCAAATGTTCCCTCCAGCCGCGTCCGCTCCAGCTGGTACCGCTGCAGAAACTCTGTCACCGACTCCAGCCAGGTGGATCGAACCGTTTGCAGCGCACTTTCCAGGTCAGGAAATTCTGCAAACACAGCCGACAACTTGTCCCCGCGAAGCTGGTCGACAAACTCTGCCAGGGATCGTCCATTGTCTCGTGCGGCGGAATACAGATGCTGCAAGGGTTGAGCGGCGACATCGGACAGCAGCTGCACGCATTGTTGCGTCAACCCGGCCGCTACCGGAGGCGCTACATTCGGTGACCGATCGATCAGTGTTCCAACCTCCCCCTGAATATCGCTTTGAAACACCTCGGCAAAGGGAATGCCCGGATCGCCCGGTGCGGCGGCAGCGAAATCACGCTGCCAGCCGGTAATGTAGTCCAGCGGACCGTGGGCAAAATGATTAACAGACTTCTTGGGCATCCGCCCATCGTAACAGGCAACGACAGCAGTTTTTGAGTCCCGATAAACTTTGCGGGCTGTGCGGATTGCCCGCATCAGCCCGTCCCCGGTACGACGGCGGCGGGTTTGCAGACGATATCAATTGGAGGAATTCTCGTGGATATTCACGGCCCGACTGAACCATGTCATATCGCTGGATCATTCTCTGTGCGCTCGCAGCCATCGTTGGTTGCCGCGCGCCTCATCCACACCCGGTCGGGACCACGCCTGTCGGCAACCCGCTGGTGGCCGGGGTGACTCGGGATACGACTGATTCGCTCATCGTGACCGGCCCGCACTCCATCGATGACTATGTGGTGATGGGCCTGTCGCAAAACCCGCGTATCGTGGCTGCCGAACGCAAGGTTCAGGCTCTGGAGTACCGCATTCCCCAAGCCCGTTCACTGCCCGATCCGCAACTCAACACCACGACCTACCTTGCTCCCGTACAAACCGCCGCTGGAGAACAAAGATTCGCACTGGGCGTGTCACAAAAGTACGTGCGGGGCGATCGACGTGCGGCCCGGGCAGCCATTGCGGCCGAGGAAATGCGGGTGGCCGATGCTGAATTTCGCGACATCCAGTTGCAGGTGGCTGCCGACATCCGCAAGGCCTGTTACCAGCTGGACCTGGTGCGGCAATCCATCCTGATCACACAGGAAGACATGAATTCCCTGTCACAAATCGCCCGGATCATTGACCGTCTGTACGGGGTCGCGCCCAATGTCTCCCAACAGGACCTGCTAAATGTGCAGATCGAGCAATCGATGGCAGAAAACGACCTGTCTGAATTGAGGCAGAAGGAACGAACGCTGCGCGCTCGGCTGGCCCGCCTGTTAAATGTCGCTCCGGTTTCGGAATTGCTGGTTGACGCCGGACACGCGGATCAGCAACCGCTGGTCGACGTGGACGGATTGATGGCCCAGGCTCGTCAGTTGCGACCCGATCTGCAGGCCCAGTGGTCAAGGATCCGTCGCGACCAGAGAAAAATCGGGCTGGCACAACTCGAACGTTTTCCGGACATGACGATCGGCGTGAACTGGATCAGCACCTCTTCCTCGGGCATCAGTCCGGTGGCCAACGGCGACGACGCCGTACTGCTGGGCGTCGGATTCAATCTGCCCGTATACCGGGAACGTATACGGGCCGCGATGGGTGAGGCTCGCGCCAATTCGCTGGCGTCCTGCAGCCAGTTGCAGAGCTTGCAGAATCAGGCCGATGAGGAAGTCATCGATCTGGTCGCGCGAATCGAAAGCACTCAGGAGATGCTGGAACTGGTGAAGCAGGATATTATCCCCAATGCCAGCCGCTCGCTGGATCTCTCGCTTGAGGAATATCAGAACGGCCAGGTCGAGTATGTGCAGATGATTGAAAACTGGCGCACACTGTTGCGATATCGATTGTCCGATTTGCGATTGCAATCCGAACTGTCACAGCTGTTGGCGGATTTGCAGCGCGCCGCCGGCAGCATCCAGGCGGACTGACTCCTTCTCCCTCGGGGAGAAGGTGGGCGCGGCGCGGCCGGGGTCGGATGAGGGCCGAACAGGGGCACGAGGACAGAGGTTAAGAGAGAACTGGCGCGACCCATCGCAAGCTGTTTGCCTCGCGCCTCGTCCCTCTTACCTCTCGCCTGTCTGGGGCAACCGTTTGCCAACCAGCAACAACACGGCCAGCATCGCAACCAGCCCCAGCGGCAGCAGAAGCCACACCGAGATTCCGAACCCAATCGGAATGGTGCCAAACACAACAGCAATCGCACCCACCGTCAGCGCATAAGGCATCTGCGTCATCACGTGCTCCATGTGATCGCAACCACTGGCCTGTGACGAAAGCACCGTGGTATCGGAAATTGGCGAACAATGATCACCAAAGATTGCGCCGGAAAGCACGCCGCCGATGGAAGCCAGCATGATCGGGTGGTCCAGACTTTCCCCCAGCGCTGCAATATCCAGCTGGCTGTACACCAGCGGAATCGTCAGCGGCATGATGATGCCCATCGTGCCCCAGCTGGATCCCGTAGCAAATGCGACAAAGGAAGACAGGATGAAGATGATGGTGGGCAACCAGCGGGCATCCCAGCCGCTTAACATGTCCTTCAGCCAGACGCCGGTCGATAATCGATACTTGCGAAACGGAAAATTGACTGCTGCCCCAATCTCTTCCTCGGACAGACCGGTGTCTTTCATCCACTGCTGGACTTCGTCCTGATCCTCATGGATGGAACCCAGGGCCTGATGCAGTGCTACCGGCGTGGTGCCCTGTTCCTGCAAGAAGGTCGCGATCTGTTCGCCAGGCATGCTGGATTTGGCCAGCACTCCTGCCGTCAACGTGGCTTGTTCAATGCTTTTCTGATCGCTGGCGCTGGGCCCGTCCTGAGTCATGCTGGATAGTGCGGACGCCAGCCAGAGAATCGCCAGAGCGGGAATCATCAGACGCGCTCCGAAATTCGCCCCGTCCACGATTTCAGTGAAACGCAAATGTCGCTGCCCCAGCACCAGCACGAAAGCCACTGCAAAACCGATCGCCGAGCCCCATAGCAGTGCCAGGTTGGGATCACAGTTGCCGATGATCTCGTACAGCCGGGCATCGGCCGCCTGTTCTCCCAGCGCATCGAGCCCCGTTTTGTACATGAAGGCAAAGATCGCCACGACGGTGACCACGACCGGGATCACGACGTTCAACCAGTTGCCTTTGCCGTGCAGTTGCTCCGCATCGATCAATTGCTCCGTTGCCGATTTGTGAATGACTCCCGCCGCGGCATCCCGTTCTGCCCGCCACATTGCGCCGAAATCCCGGCCGGTCAGCGCGACCATCGGTACAAACAACAACGCCCACAGGATGTAAAAGCGGTACGGAATACTTTGCACGAATGTGGTGAATGCCACGCTGTTTTCCGCACCGGGATCGATCGCAATCAAGCCGTTGTAAACGTAGGCAATCTCCGTGGCGACCCACGTCGAAACCAGTGCCAGGCCGGCCACCGGGGCGGCCGTCGAGTCAACGACGTAAGCCAGTTTCTCGCGAGAAATCTTCAATCGGTCAAAAAACGACTGCATCGTCGTGCCCAGCAACAGGGTGTTGGCGTAGTCGTCGAAAAACACGATCAGCCCGAAAATCCATGTCATGAACTGTCCGCTCTTGCGATTGGTGGCCCACACCGAAAGCCGATTGACCAGATCCTGCATGGCGCCCGAGCGGCCGATAATTCCCACCATGCCGCCCATCAAGAGCGTAAAGGCAAAAATCTGCAACCGCCCTGGGTCGGTCAACGATTCCCATAAATGGGTGTTGGCAAAGTGATAAATGGCTTCGGAGAAAGAAGCGCTGGCCACCATTGACAGCAGCGCACCGACCGCGATCCCCGCTAGCAGCGAGGCAATGATCCTGCGTGTCACGATAGCACAGGCGATCACAAACAGAGGCGGCACCAGCGACAGCCAGCCATAGGGATGGACATCCTGCATCATCGGTTACTCGTGCGTGACATGGGTAATTCCAGGCGCCAGTTTCGGCGAACCGCCCCAAAAACGCAATCAACTCACTGCCAAAAATCGGGGCTATTCCCCCGGAACGCCCTTGTTTTCTGACGCGGCGTCAATATAATCTGACGCCATGTCAGACAGGCCCTCGGCTCGGATTCCCCGCGAAAACCATTCCGCCACGGCATCGACGCTGCGCAAGTCCGAACGCACACGGCAGGCGATCCTCGATGGTGCCCTGGAATTCCTGTGGTCCCATCCGTTTCGCGATTTATCCGTTAAGGAATTGATGTCCCTGACAGGCACCAGCCGCTCGGCGTTTTACCAGTACTTTGACGACCTGCACGATTTGATGGAGACGCTGCTCGACGGCTTGTCAGGAGACATCTTCGGAATCGCCAGGCCGTGGTTTGCGGGCGAAGGTGCTCCGGTCCCGTTACTGGAACAAACCATTCAAGGACTGGTACACGTCTGTTATCAGCAGGGACCGATTCTGCGGGCTGTAT
>CAMYKF010000199.1 GCA_947258905.1 uncultured Pirellulaceae bacterium
ATGCATTTGTGGGCGAGCTAATGAAAGAGCTCAAGACCCTTGGCATTGCAGAAAATACGCTTGTCGTCGCCATGGCGGATAACGGACCCATGGTTCATAATCCGCCGCCGGGTTGGGGTATGCTCGATCTGATGTACCGTGGCGGCAAGGGTGACTTTCTGGAAGGCGGCGTTCGCGTACCTGCGTTGGCAATGTGGCCAGGAGTGATCGAAAAGGGCCAGACGGTTGGCGATATCGTTCACGTCACTGATCTCTATACGACCTTCGCTCGCCTGGCCGGTGCGAAAAAACACATCCCTGGAGACCGCGTGATCGACGGAATTGACCAGACGGCGTTGTTCCTCAACGGTGACACCCACAGTCGACGCGACTACGTCTTTATCTATACCGGACACGAACTCGGTGCGACTGTCAAAGGACGTTACAAACGTCACTGGATTGGTGCGGGAGACGTCGCTGCGTCTGGCATGCCCGAGGCGTACTACGACCTTTACACCGATATCCGCGAAGATAACCCGATGCTCGTTCCCATGATTCACACGCAGGGACAGTTTAACCGAATGCGCGCTCGGCACGAATTGATGAAGAGAAAGTATCCGGACAGAAGAAAAGCCTATGGAATTCCATATACCGGGTTATCCAATGCCAGGCCGGAAACAGTAGCCATCGGTGATCACATAAGACGCAACATCGAGAATTTGCCGTTTGACGTACGGGAATACATCGAATTCGAGATCCCGGGATCCAAGGCCGATCCGGATTTTGGAAAGTAATCGATGGACGTCCGAATGTCGGCGCAGAGCGCTGTTGCAATATTCGCCTTGATCACGGAACCGACTTCAAGTTCCAATTGAAGAAATGAGGTTCAAGTTCAATACCGCCCACTGGAAAACCGACAAACGTCCAAATCAGAGGTTCTGAATAGCCCCAAAAACACGCGCGGCCTTTGTCCCATGCTCGTAACTGACAACCAACTTTTGCTGCGTGTGAGCGACTTTGAACCCAAATGAACTCCCGCAAATTGCGTTGGTGAAATCGACCGCGGAGGTGTTATGACTCGAATCGTGTCGAAAGGACCGAATTCACCCTTAAGGTTCAGGTCGATTCGACTTTGTGTCAAAAACTCATGAGACGCTTGGGGTTTTTGAACAGCAGAGAAAACGACCCTTTTTTGGATCGAAAGCCCGATTGAGTGTCACATTCGTCGCTCAGCTGACGCGCTTCGGCTTCATCGGCCGAAGCATCATTTGACATACTGGCGAGGAGGCCATGCTGCGGCGGAACCTGCCGAAGTTTATCGCCCGCAGCCAAAACTGGCTTGTCACGGGAACTATCCCGCGGCCGCCGATCACGCGTCATTCAGACGCTAAACATCCGGGCGGTTGTCCTGCAACTGGCCGTTGTGTTCGGCAGACCCGGCCAGCGTGTTGATGAGTGTCATGGCGACGTTGCCTCGCTGGATCAGATCGATGTCGGTGCCGGTCGAGTAATCCCGCGCGTGGTAATCGCCTTCGTACATGTAACCAGTCAGGTTGGGCGAATAGTCGGAGGGCAGGGGCGCGTGATCCAGTGCGCCTTCGGAAATGCCGATCGTTTCAGGATCACGTTCGCCGACGATCGGGAAGTTGACATTCCAGTAATGCGACTTGCGAATGCGTCCGTCGAGCAGATACTCAAGTGCGCGACGCGTCAACACGCGAGCAGCCTTCCACACTTCCCGGTTCAGGCCGCGGTGATACTGTGACAGGGCAATGGCAGGCAATCCAAAAAACGTCGCTTCCCGAGCTGCGGCAACGGTGCCCGAAATGAAGTTATCCAGGCCCAGATTGCTGCCATGATTCACGCCCGCCAACACCAGATCCACATCGGCGCACAGTTGGGCCAGTGCCAATCGCACGCAATCCGCCGGAAAGCCGTCCACCCAGAACTTGTCATCGCCAACGCTGCAGGTTTCCAGCTGCCCTTCAAACGTCATCTGGTGACTGCAACCGGAATGGTGTTGACGCGGGGCGACCACCGTGACGTCGCCGAAATCCTGTGCGGCCTCGGTCAAAATGGCAATGCCTTCCGCGTCAATTCCGTCGTCATTGGTCACGAGGATTTTCATATCGATGTCGTCGTCCGTGGATTGCCGCAATAAACAAATACCGGCCGGGTCTGGCCACGTCCAATATGGCAAGTGGGTTTGATCTGCGGAAGGGGCGATAAGCGGGCGAGGATAAGGGTGCAGTGCTCCAGTCCGGAGTAGAAAAGGCCGAGCGAGGCCCTTCGCTCAGCCAAGCGCTGATTGCGTACGCGTCGTTGTGTTGGGCAGGCGAAGGGCCTCGCCAGCCCGGCGATGGTGCATTATCCTTCGCGACGCAACCAGCCCAATCCACGATCGACGCTGTCCCTGCAGAATACCAGCCACGCACCGGCCACGTCTTGCACACCAGGCGGCAACGATTTGCTGGCGCAATTACAACCGGACTGGGCAGGCACTGTGATTTGCATGGGCACCATCCGGCAGGCCGGCACGGGTACCTGCACAGCCTCCTGCCAGGGAACACAAACGGTAAAGGTTTGAGTCTGTTGCTGCGGTACCTGTCGAGCGACGGTACGGTAAATCGTTCTCGACCGAACTTGCGGAACCATCACGGTACAGACTTGCGTCTGGATGTTTGGAATCTGCCGAAACCGGGTGCGATACATCGTTCTGGTTCGTACCTGAGGCACGTTGACCATGTAGTTCTGATTGCGAATTTCGGGGACCTGCCGATAGCGGGTCACCGACAAGGTGCGCGTGCGAATTTCCGGAACGGTGACGGTGTAGGTCTGCTCCTGTTGATAAGGAACTCGCTGGTACTCGGTGCGGGTGACCATGCGTGTGCGGGCTTGGGGAACCATCACTGTATATTGCTGTTCCCGCTGGTACGGCACGCGGACATGATGGGTCTGCGAAATGGTCCGCGAGCGAGTTTCGGGAACATTGATGGTGTAAGACTCTTCCACCTCGTAGGGCACTTGTACGGCAAGGGACTGGGTGGTCACGCGTTGTTCCACACGCGGAACTTGTACCGTATAGGCTTCGTCATAGCTGCGCATTTCGGTGCGGTAACGGGTAACCGGAATCTGTCGCGTGCGAACTTCGGTTGTCAGCCGTTGCACGGGTACCTCACGCGTGCGGGTTTCCTGTCGTTATTGCGTGACGGTGTATTCACGCAGGCGAGTTTCTGTCCTCGTTTCGTACACAGTTTCGGTGTCTTGCTGCTGTTCGTTGCGATAGCGGGTCACCGGGATCATGCGTGTGCGGACTTCGGGCCGGGTCAGCGTCACTGTGAACGTGTACGGCACCTGCTCGGTGACCGTGCGGTAGCTGGTGACCGGAATGTGTTCCTCGACCACGTTGGGAACCCATACCCGCTGGCAGACGGTGCGGGTCATCGGACAGCAGGAAACACGCCCGCAACCGTCGCTGGAACACTGGCAGCCGGAAACCTGCTGAACCTGGGTGGTCCAGTATCCGCAGTCGCGACGAATCGTCTTGATGTGAGTAACCGGTACGGTGCGGCACTCGGTACGTGTCGCGGTGCGCAGTTGCTGATACGGGACGTTAATGGTGTACGACTGAGGCACTTCCTCGACGAAAGGCACCTGGTATGACCGGGTGCGCGTGATTTCCCGTGGCACGGGCACCTGCACGGTATAGGGCTGCTGCACGGTTTGCTCGAATGGAACGGTAACCACGTACGGCTGGTTAACGACCTCGGTGACCGGCACGGATACCGTGTAGTTTTGCGATACCATCGCCTCATAGGGCACCTGCACGGAATAGTTGTGCGTCCGCGTGCGTTGCTCGGTCGTAAAGGTGGTGAAGGGCACTGTGACTTCGCGGGTGCGTTGTTCAGTGCGGTATCGGGTTATGCGACGCGTCCGCACCTGAGGCGTCTGGACCGTGTAAGGCTGCTGGAATTCCCGCTGGCGTGCTTCGATCCGGTACAAGGTGATTTGCCGGGTGCGTTGCTGCGGCACATTCACAAAATACTGTTGCTGCACGGCTCGCTGCTGTGGCACCACACGGAACAGAGTGATTTGCCTTGTCCGGGTTTGCGGCACATTGACCGTGTAGTTCTGTTGCACGAGCTCCTGATACGGCTCGGTGCGGTGAGTGGTTACCTGGCGAACCCGCGGTTCCTGAACAAAGACTGTAAAGTTTTGCTGGAAGGCTTCCTGATAGGGTTCGGTGCGATACGTCGTGAATTGACGCGTACGCTGCTCGGGCACGTTAATCGTGTAGTTTTGAATTTCCGGCACCTGGTCGAATTCGGTTCGCCAGGTGGTGAAGTTGCGTTGTCTCAGCTCATGCCGGAAACGCGTCCGGTATTCCGTACGCCAGGACGTCTCCCACTGCGGCACATAGATGGTCCGCGTCGTGACTTGCGGCAGGCATTGGCCACAATTTCCGCAGCAATCGGAGTGTGCTCCGGTATGCGGCGCAGCGATCATGTCTGCCGGAGGCATCTCGGGCAAGAATGATTGAGCCGATGTCCGCGCGATGAAACACCCCGCGCAAAAACACGCCATCGTGGCAATTAACATCCCTTGAATCAGCCGCTTGCGACTCACAAAACACCTCCAGAGCCAGAATCACACATCTAGTTTCATGGTAATTCGGACCCCGGTGAATTCCACCCTTTTGGGGTGATTCGGCGGACTGGCCTGAAATCAATGGCGTTAATGCATGGCAGGGCCGCTGGCTGCCTGAATAATGCCACATGCCGTTCGGGGCGCTGCCCCTCGCCCTCGGGAGGCTCTTCGCGGAATTTAGTGGCAAGTTTTCATTTGCTGGAATACCTCAGCCCCTGACCCTCCCCCCGGGAGGGTCGAAATCCCGATTCCATCGGG
>CAMYKF010000200.1 GCA_947258905.1 uncultured Pirellulaceae bacterium
ATACCTACATCGGCCGCGCCATGATGGAGCCGGATGAAGTCACGATCGCCGAAGTCCTCGGCCGGCAAGGCTATGCCACCGGCATTTTTGGCAAGTGGCATCTGGGCGACTGTTACCCGATGCGGGCGATCGATCAGGGATTTGATCAGGCAGTCGTGCACCGCGGCGGCGGAATTGGCCAGCCTTCCGACCCGCTGGGGGCGCGACGCCAGTACACCAACCCCATCCTCATCCGCAACGGCCACGAGGAACAATTCACGGGCTATTGCACCGACATTTATTACGACGAAGCGATGAAGTTCATCGATGCATCGAGCGATGCGGGGCAACCGTTTTTTGTCTACCTGCCAGACAACACGCCGCACGGACCGTTTCACGATGTACCGCCAGACCTGTACGAGCACTATCGCGCGATGAACATCGACCGCGAGATGTTCGGCGAGCAATCCGGGCACCGCTTCGGCGACCCCGATCCCGAATTCCTGGCAAAGGTGTATGCCATGATCGGCAATGTCGACCGGAATGTGGGCCGGCTGCTGGACAAACTGGACCAGAACGGCCTTGCCGACAACACGATCGTGATCTTTATGTGCGACAACGGACCCAATTCGCCGCGCTACGTGCGCGGCATGCGGGGACACAAGGCTTCGGTCTACGAAGGCGGAATCCGCTCGCCGATGTTCATCCGCTGGCCGGGCCAGTTCCCTGCCGACCAACGCATCGAGCAGGTGGCCGCCCACATCGATGTGATGCCGACGCTGCTGGCTTGTGCCGGTGTCGATCCGCCGGCGGATGTCGCGCTGGACGGCCGCGACCTTGAACCGCTGCTCCGCGGCCAGGCGGCCGAGTGGCCCGATCGCCATATCGTCATCCAGTCGCATCGCGGCAATCAGCCCATTCCTTACCACCATTTTGCGATGCGCAATCAGCGGTGGAAGCTGCTGAATCACAGCGGCTTTGGCAAAGAGCAATTCGAGGGCACACCACAATTCGAGCTGTACGACATGAACAGCGATCCGCTGGAACAACGCGACGTAGCCGCCGATCATCCCGATGTGGTTGCGGAGATGACGCAAGCCTATGACCGCTGGTTCGATGACGTCAGCAGCACGCGGCCGGACAACTATGCGCCACCCCGCATTGTGATCGACCCGGAACACGAAAATCCCGTCGTTCTGACGCGGCAGGACTGGCGACGCGCCGACCAACAGGGCTGGGGCAATCGCGGTTTCTGGAAGATCGCAGTGAGCGAGCCGGTGACGGTCGACGTCCGCTGCCGCCTGCTGGACAGCCAGCCCGCCGCACAGGTCAGCCTGGACATTTCACGACGACCGACGCTGCAGGCCGCCACGGACGACACCCGACTGGAAGCTTTGTTTGAGGATGTTGTCCTGGAACCGGGCGAGTACGAAGTCAGTGTGACCGCGCGCAACGGAGACGAAGTCAACGGGGCGTTTCAGTTGCACATTACGTCGACGCGCCGGTAGCTTCGGCGATTCGTCACGTGCAGTAGCCGAAGTGGCAAAGCGTCGGGCCTCTGCCGTCCTGTGCTCGACACGACGCTCCTATTCCTGGTCACGGATCCACTGCTGGTCCCCGTCGCTCAGTTTCTCCATGGGAACCTCGATCACCTTGCCATCGCGTTTTTCCAGCTTGACCATGCCATCGACGAATTCGATGAACCGTGCTTCCACTTCATAGCCACCACTGGCAGCAGAAAACGTGCGAAAGTCTTCGGTTGCTTCATCACCGACTTCCCTGGCCGGCTCTTCGATTACTGCAGCGACTGCCTCGAGCTCGACGGTGCGCAAATACCTTTGATCTGCCTTGCTGAGGTCCTCCAGGGCAACCGTGATCTCCGAACCATCTTCCTTGAGCAGCACAATGTTGTCGCCTTCGCGTGCGATGGCGGTGGCCACAATGCGATGATCACCGGTCTTGTCGCGAAACGTTCTTTGTTCCGGAACAATCAGATCACCCACCATGCCTGCGCCTTCAGCCACCGAAACCAGGCGTTCGATTTCGCCATCGAGCCCCTCGCGGATTTTGGCATGCTGGATGATACCGCGATGATCGATCAGCATGATGGTGGGGAACGACTGCACGCGGAATTGCCGCACAATCGGTCCGCCGCTTCCATCGTAGAACGAACGCCAGTTGATCTTGTTCTTTTTGATTGACGTGTGAACCCTCTCCAGTTCCGCGTCATTGTTGACGCCCAGCAGGACAAACGGACGACCTTGATAATCCTCTACGAGCGACCGCTCGTGCGGGAACATAGCCCGGCAAGGCGGTCACCAATCGCCCCAGAAGTCCAGCATGATCACCGTGCCCTGGTAGTCACTCAGTTTGAATGAAACTCCCTCGGTGTCCTCGCCCTCGATTTCAGGAATGATATCTCCTTCACCCAGTCCGACCTCGCCGGGCGCGTCGGGGAAGGCGGCCACCAGCGGCGGTGCTGCGGGTGCGCGTTCGCGTGGGTCGGCAGCGGGACGCTCGCCGCGGTCAGCCGAACGTTCCGGCCCGCGCCTGCCTTTAACATCCCGGTCGTTTTCACTGCGATATTCTTCCATCTCGCTGACTTCACGATCCGATGATCGATCCGCATCCCGATCGGATTCGGGCGGCTGGGCAGGACGGTCCCGCCCTCGATCCCTGTCTTCAGCTCGCTCATTTTCACGCTCGGATTTCGGAGGCGTCGTGGAAACGTACTCGCCTCGCGATGGGGTGGCGGGCGCAGCGTCCGTTGGAGAGGCCGTTTGATCGGCCGGCAATTCGCCCGACTTCTTGTCTTCGCCAGTGCCGCCGCAGCCTCCGAGCAGCAACAGGCACGTCAACATGCCGGGAACAATCAGCTTCTTCATGGCGGGTTCCTTGTCAGTGGAGGGGGGAGACGACGTTGGCCACATTGTGACCCAATTGGCGTTCCCATTTCAACTTGCCAGCCACCGGATTTGGTGAGGCGCAACATCTCGTGGCAGAAATTGATGCGATTTCCCGGTCTTTCGACTGATTTGCGAGTTGACCGCCGTAAGCGATTTCCGGCAATAATCCCACAAAGGGCTTGATTCTGCCGACGATATGACTCGTGGATGAAACGCAGAGGGCGCGGAGGACGCGAAGTGAATGCCCACGCCTCAGCCTGTTACTTTGTGCTGCCGGTACCAGTTGTAGGGGACCTGACCACCCTGCAAATAATCTGAATAACAGTTGCGTCACCGTTAACCTGCCGAGCAATCCTGCGACTTGAGATTTTTGGCGAAACCGGCTTTCAGTGAGTCCATCAACAGCCGTCTTTGACCGATAACAAACACACGGGTTCTCGCTGCGCCCGTTTCTTCCCACTACCGGTGTGCAGTGTTGCCGTGATTACCAGGATATTCTTCCTTCTCCCTGTCGCTTTGCTAATTCCGGGCCCTGCTGCGCTGTTGGCCCAGGAGCTGGTCCCGGTCACCAGTCGCCGGGCGGTGACGTGGAGCAACGCCAGTCGCAACGCCATCACCCCGCGCAATTCGGGAAATTTACCAGCTCCCATTCCCTCGCCACAGGAACTGATCGACACGCCCGAACCAAACGGACCGGACTTCTTCAACTCCAGCCGCGAGGACGGCGATTTGCGGATGCTGGAAGGCGCGGGCCGCGTGGAAACGATCCGCCAACGCTACCCTGACGGCAAGGTGCAGATCGAACGCCAGGTGATTCAGGATGAAGTCGGCAACTTTTTGAATCACGGTGACTGGAAGTTGCTGGATCAGCGGGGCCAGGTTGTGGCCAATGGCATGTTCAAACGAGGCAAGATGCATGGCAGCTGGCAGCGGCTGCATCCGGCGGACTCACCGGGCCTGTTTAACGAAGCACCCTTCAACCAGTTTCGCGCACCGTTTCGCTCGGTCACCACATTCAAATACGGCAAGCAGGACGGCGTCTGGACCATCTTCGATCAATACCAGCGCAAGATCATCGAAATCCCCTATGCCGACGGCCGCCGCCACGGTCGCGCGGTCTGGTACTGGCCCAACAGTATTGTGATGCGCGAAGTCAATTTTCGTAACGGCCAGTTACATGGCGAACTGGTCGAATACGACCAGCAAAATCGGGAACGCCGCCGTGCGGTCTACGAAGGCGGCCAGGAACTGATCACGCGAAACAGCAACTATCATCGGGAGCAGAAACGGGCCGAGTATTCCTTCCTCGGACCAAGGCTGGAATTCAACGGCGAAGACGACTGGTGGAATGCCGACCCGGCCGGTTACGACACGGTGGGCGAGGAACTGCAGCACGGCCCGGCCCAGGAGTGGTATTCCAATGGCCAATTGAAAATGCGCGGCCAATACCGCCAGGGAGCGCGGCACGGACCGTTTTACTGGTGGCATGAAAATGGCCAACGGCAAATTGCCGGCGCATTTAACGATGGCCTCAAAACCGGTCGCTGGACCTGGTGGCATGCCAACGGCATCAAGGCCATCGAAGGCAATTACACCGGCGATTCCGCGCAAGGTGTCTGGACCTGGTGGAATGACCGGGGTCAGGTCGAGAAACAGGAAAACCTGTCCGATCCGTATCAGGATCTGGAAGACCTCAATCGCCTTGAGGATCTCGGCCCTGCGGACAGCTTCGACGGACCGGATCTGCTGCAAATCGAAGGCTTTGGTTCCGGTTCCTGATTCCAGGCAGGGTATCTCGGCGTGAGCCTCGACCTCGCATTGTGCACGTATGATGGCCTGGCAGGGGCTATCAGGGCCTGTCAGGGCCGTCGTTATCTGTTGTGTCGGGCCGGCGGCACTCAAGGGCCATCGTACGAGACGGGTGCCCCACTGCGTCAAAGTACCATTTTCCGTTCAAATGGCCGAAAAAGAGTGTTG
>CAMYKF010000201.1:0-4831 GCA_947258905.1 uncultured Pirellulaceae bacterium
TCTCCCTGAGGGAGAAGGTGGCCAAAGGCCGGATGAGGGGGTAGCCCAACATGAACAACAGCAACTCGATCTCGCATCAACCAACACCAAATCAAGCGCATCCCCCTCACCCGCCGCGATCGCGGCCACCTCTCCCCCCAGGGGAGAGGTGGCACACCACCCGATCAGTATTCGCGATGCACTCGGTTACATCTCGCATCACATCCGCCTGTTGTGGCTGGCTCCGTTGTTGTTTTTCGTCTGGGCCAACTCGCATGGCGGCTTTGTGGCCGGACTGTGCGTGTTTGTCGCTTATCTCGGTTGCCGCGCAATGGAAGCCCTGTTCCGCGGCGGTCCGCTGAATCCCAAAAACGCTGGCTGGGGCATCGTGCGTCGCATGCTGCTGATGGCGCTGGTCGCCGTCCTCGCCACATTCATCAACCCTTACGGTCCGCAATTGCATCTGTGGTTGCTGGAATCGCTGGGTAGTCCGCGTCCTGAAATTTCCGACTGGTCCAACAGTGAACTGTTCACGATCGTGGGCATGAAACTGTGGTTGCTGGTCGGCGTCACGGCTTTTGCAGTATGCCTTTCGCGACGGCGTCACGATGTGACGCAACTGATCATCCTGGCTCTGTTGCTGTGGCAATCGATCAGTCACTTCCGGCACGTGCCATTTTTCGCGCTGGCCGCCGGGTTCTGGATCGGACCACATCTGCAATCGGCAATGATGCGTTTTTCGTCGGCCAATGATGCGAGCGAGCAGCCGAGCGAGTTCGTGTTGCGGCTGGTCCGCGGCGGACTGGCGGTGGCGATTATTGTGGCCGGATTCAGTCTGTCACAACGGCTGAGTGATTTGCAGGTAAGCCGCGCCCAGTACCCGGTCGATGCTGTCAACTTTATGCGTCAACACAAACTGTACGGCCGTCTCGTCGTCACTTACGACTGGGCCCAGTACTCGATCGCAGCGTTTTGCAGTCCCCATTATTCCGAGGGCGAACTGTCTGCGGTGGCCTTTGATGGCCGCTTCCGCACCTGTTACCCGCAGTCGGTCGTCGATATGCATTTCGACTTCCTGTACGGGCACGCTCCGCACATTCCTCGCTGGCGCAGTCCTGAATCGCCGTCCATCGACCCCGGACGCGTGTTGCGGCACCTCGAACCCGAACTGGTGTTGCTGCGGCGTTTTGGCGAGTCGACCGAGCAACACATGTACGAGCACAGCGACCAGTGGGTGCTGTTGTACCAGGACGCCATTGCCCAGGTCTGGGGTGCGCGTCGCCTGTTCGACGATCCCGCCAGCGACCTGTACATCGCACTCCAGGATCGTATTCGGCACAACCGGCTGGCAACTGACAGTGTCACCTGGCCAGCCATTCGACCCGCTGATTCATCATCTGACTCTCGTGGCCCGGCAATCAAGCTGGCCGATTCCCGTTAACCCATCTACACTAACCCAGTCCAACGACAATGATTACCCAGACAACGACTACGGCCAGCAACGAAATCATGCTGCAACAAATTACCAGTCGCATCGACGGCGTCGAAGAGATGATCGCCAGTGAAATTGCGGCCTATCGCAGCGCTACCGTCGAGGAACAAAAACCCTGCAAGGTTTCGGTGGTGATTCCGGTATACAACGAACTGCAAACCGTGGCTCGCGTGATCAGCCGCGTGGCCGCCCTGCCGTTCGAAAAGGAAATCGTCGTGGTCGATGACTGCAGTACCGATGGGACGGTTGAAGTGCTTAAGAAACTGGACGGCGTGGACGGCATCCATGTCATTTTCAAAGCCGAAAACGCCGGCAAAGGTGCCGCGTTGCGAACCGGTTTTGAACAAGCCAAAGGCGACATTGTCGTGGTGCAGGATGCCGATCTGGAATATGATCCGCGCGAAATCCCGGGGCTGCTAGTGCCGCTTCTGCGGGATGAGGCCGAAGTCGTTTACGGCTCGCGGTTTATTGGCGAAGTGCAACACGACAAGTCGTGGGTTCATCGTTTCGGCAATGGTCTGCTGACCTCGCTGTCGAACTATTTCAGCGGTCTGAAACTGACGGACATGGAAACGTGCTACAAGGCCTTCCGCCGCAATGTGCTGGAAGACATTGAAATCGCCCAAAACCGTTTCGGTGTGGAACCGGAAATCACCGCCAAGCTGGCGCGACGCGGCGTACGCTTCGTGGAAGTGCCGATCAGCTACCAGCCCCGCGGATATGCCGAAGGCAAAAAGATCGGTGTCAAGGATCTGTTTAAGGCCTTTTGGTGCATTGGCCGATACGGCATCGCGGACTAGAGAGGCGCAAGGGGAGAGGGACGAGACTAGAGGTGGCAGGCTGCCGGGCCAATTCCCCCCCAGGAAAACTTCTGCCTTCGACATTTCTCGTTCGACATTCTGCGGTTCCGGCATTTGAATGCCGAATATCTAACAAGGAATGTCGAACTGACGAAGTGTCACGGCACAACTTTAACTTTATCCTCAACTCTCAACTTTAACCCTAACCCCCTCGTGTGACCGGACGATCAGGATGAGCGAGAGTTAATGTTCAGGAGCGTCGTGACAAAAACCTGAACACGCACTTTGAACCAGATACAATCGCAATTGGCTTCAGCGTATTAGGCCCGAGCTTTAGCTCGGATTGGCCGACCGAAAAAGGCACGCTGCTCCCGCCCGCCGCAAGCGGCGGGCGGGAGCAGCATCGTTTCGCTTGACATTCAACCCGGCGTAAACGCCGGGCCTAATACCGCGACTCCATCGAATGAAATCGCGTTTTGTTAGTTGGCGTTAAGTTAAGGGCAAAGTTGCCATCAATCGTGCCCAAAACAACTCGACCGCGTACAATACAAATCGGGCAGCACAAAACTTGAGGATTCCTATGTCACGTTTGGCCGTTAACGCATTGAGTTTGCTGGCGTTTACCTTGCTGCTCGGAATCTCGTGCCAGTCCATGGCCCAGCAGGGTCGCCGCAACTTTGTGGAACTGGAAATTGTTGCGCAGGCGGGCGGTCCGATTCTGCAAAACCAGGAGTGGCTGGAAATCCTGTCCGAGGTCGGCGCCGATTCGGTGCGGGTGCGGCAGGATCCTGGTTCGCCCCGCCGACCCAATATTGACAAATCCGAAACACCGAGCGGGACCAGCTATCGCATCACGGGGCTGATCGTCTCGGGCAACCGGCTGGCTTTGCCCGGCGGGACGTTCTCCAAACGGGATACGACGCGAATCCGGGAATACATCACCAGCATTCGGGCTGACGGCGCCGAGACGGCCCTGGCCGAAAAGGTGGCGTTTGGACTGACGGCCCAGCAACTCGTTGATTTGCATACCCAACTGTCAACTCCGTGTGAAAATTCAACGCTGCATCGACGGCCTGCCGATGTGCTGGACGATGTACGTGCCCGCAGCCCGTTGACGTTTGTCATCGATCCATCGGCTGCCGGTACATTGAACGGCGATTACCAGTTGGAAGATCAAATGCAGGGACTGTCGCACGGAACTGTGCTGGCGGCTGCCTTGCGACCGCTGGGACTGGTGCTGGCCCCACGTCGCGAACAGGGACAGGCCCTGGAGATTGTGATCACCGATGTACGTCGCGTGGAAGAGCACTGGCCGGTTGGCTGGCCTCTGGAAGTGCGGCCCAGTCAGGCGATTCCCAAACTGCATGACCGGATCCCGGTGAGAATTCGCAATTACACGATGGCCGCCACGCTGCCGGCAATCCAGTCCGCTTTGGATGTGCCGTTCCTGTTCGATCGCAACTCGATGGCGCGGTCCGGTGTCGATTTGGAAGACATCCGCATCAATGTGGAATCGGAGCAGTTGAGTTATCAGCTGATTCTCACACGCGTCGTCTCTCAGGCGCGACCGCGGATGGACATGGAAATCCGCGCCGACGAAACCGGCAAACCATTTGTCTGGTTTTGGGCACGGTAAGGTGGCTCCACGCCTGCTTGCATGTTTAAGCCGCAGGCGACGGCGCGCTATTTAACATGGAAATGTGTCGCTGAAAGGTCAGGCTGCTGGATTGCAAATTGAAAAGTGCAAATTGACGAGGACCCGCGTTATTTCGTGTCCTGGAAACTTCGAACCTCGATTTTCCCTGGTCGACATTCTGCGGTTTGCGACCCCTCGGCCTCCTTTGAAAAAGGATGAAAGTAAAACTGTATCCTTCCGCCTGAAAACATCTCTCCCCCTGCCCAGTCACAGCGTATCGTAATCTTCGCCATAGCGGGCGCCGGGGATGATGATTCCGGTTGTTTCAGGTAACCTGTCGCTTTGTTCGCTCGCATTTGTGAAATAATGGGCGGCGAACATCGTTTCCTCGTCGCTACCTTGTTGTGAGATATGGTTACTGGATCCTTCAGGCCGCTGGCAGGAATTGTGGGCGGACTGCGTCTGCATATGCTGGCGATTGCCATCTATGCCGGGCTCATTTCCTGGCTCGACCTGCAGTACCATCTTGAAACCTACAACTTCCCTGTCTCGATTGTGATCGCAACGGCAACGGTGATTGGATTGTTGCTGGCTTTTCGCACCAATTGCAGTTACGAGCGTTGGTGGGAAGCCCGCAAGATCTGGGGCGCGATCGTCAATGATTCACGCACGTGGGTCCGGCAACTGCTCGAGTTCGATAGTGCGACGAATCCTGCTACCGAACCCGGTAGTGAATTGCGCGGCATGGCCTATCGGCAGATTGCCTGGTGCTATGCGCTGAGTCGGAGCTTGCGTGGTCAGGACGCGACTCAGGACCTGACCGGTTTACTTGATGAATCCGAAATCCAGGCTTTTGGCGCTTGTCGGAATATCCCCAATGCAATCTTGCAGCGGCAGGGTCAGGAGCTGCGGGACTTTTACTCC
>CAMYKF010000201.1:4864-6063 GCA_947258905.1 uncultured Pirellulaceae bacterium
GAGCGTCTGGAACTGTTTGCGTATGTCGAACTGGAGCGCACGTTAACCCGCTTGACTGATTCAATGGGCGGTTGCGAGCGTATCAAAAATACAGTCTTCCCCATGTCGTACAGTCGCCTGGTCAACGCGCTGGTCTATTTGTTCGTGATCCTGATTCCGTTTGGACTGGTGAATGTTCCGGCAGGAGTGCTGATTGCGACTTCCATTTCACTGTCGTTTGCATTCTTGTTGATTGACCGCGTTGCGTTGTACCTGCAAGATCCGTTTGACGGCCACCCCTCGGACACACCCATGCTGAGCCTGTCGCGCACGATCGAAATCAATATCAAACAGATGCTGGGCGAAACGGAACTGCCGGAACCTCTTAAACCGGTGGATGGTGTGTTGTATTAGGCTCTGGACTTTAATTCGATTTCCGGGAGGTCGAGGCTCCTGCCGAGGCAGGTATTTCGGTTGTTTGTTTCGGCAAGAGCCTCATCCTCCCAATTAAAGGTCAGAACGTAGAGGTGGTGTCAAAACGGTAGGCGAGTCTCTCCGAGACTCGTGTTGCCCTGTTTTTTCGGTCTCGGAGAGACCGAGCTACCGTAAAAACTGGTTTTGAAACTACTTCTAGCCAAAAGGACCCTTCACAATTCATTATTCACCATTCACTGTTCACAATTCGCAGCTCTCTCTTTTTTGGGAAATTGTGAATAATGAAGAATGAATGGTGAATTGTGAATGACAAACACGTAATGGAAGCCGCCAGACTTCTGACCGACTCATGACTGCCAAATCAATCTTACTATTCGTTGTGCTGTTGATGACCACCGGTTGCGGCGGCTGGTTTCCTTCAGCAGCCGTCGTGCAGGACGAAGTTCCCCCCTTGCCCAACGGGATCTACCTCGTCCAGCGCTGGACCATCGATCGAGAGGACCTGTTTCCGTTGTTCGACGGAGAGCAATTTTTTGAATACGACGAAACGGCCTTTTTTGAATTGAAGGATGAAGAACCGGAACCGGTCAAGTACGTCGCACTCAACCAAACCGAGTTCATTCCGTTTGAGCTGGACGGGGCGCCCGACGCCATCCGTCAGGAGGACGGACGTTTCAACGTCGGGCTGACGTTTTCACGCGACATGTCCGAGCGCATGAAGGAGTTTTCCCGTCGTTACCTTGGCCGACAGGTAGCAATGGTGATCGGCGGCGAAATCATCACGC
>CAMYKF010000202.1 GCA_947258905.1 uncultured Pirellulaceae bacterium
GTGTTGAAAAAAAGACATCAATCCTTTCGTCATTACTCCATTACTCCAGTACTCCAGTACTCCGAAATTAATTGAAATTGAAAGCCATCATGATGGATTACCTTCTTTTGGGTTATAGATCCGTAAATTTTTAATATGAATCACTAGGAGACAACAATATGGGGGCAGACGGCAATGCGCCGCCAGCGGTTCAACTCCGGGGTGTATCCAAACACTTCGGCAAGGTCATCGCCGTTGACAAAACCGCATCGCAGGCCGAATCAGTGGCGAAAGAATTTGGAATCGAAAACCATTGCACTGACTACCAGCGCCTGCCGTTTGAAGTGGATGCCGCGATTGTTACGACCCCGCACCATTTGCACGCGGAGCAGTCCATCCATTTCTTGAATCAGGGAATACCTGTCTTTGTGGAAAAACCGCTGGGCATGTCGAACGCGGAAGTCACGCAGATGCTCGCCGCCTCCGTGTCGGGCCAGACTACACTGATGGTCAACAACTGCCGCCGACTGTTCCCCGCCTATCGGCGCGTGCAGGAGCTTCTTAGTTCCGGGGAATTCGGACGGATCGAGAAAATCTGCATCAGTGATGGCAGTCCATTCGATTGGAATAGTGTTTCCGCTTTTTATCTGCGAAATGCGCAGCAGGCACGAGGTGTGTTTTTGGACCGCGGCGCTCACACCGTCGATGTCGTCTGCTGGTGGCTGTCCGACCGTCCAAGTGTTTTGGATGCCCGTTCCGATGCCATGGGTGGGGCGGAGGCCTTGATGAAGGTGCAGTTGGAGTCCGGCAAGACTTCCGTTCAGCTCGCGTTTAGCCGATTCTACAAGCTTGAAAATTGTTACACCATTGATTGTGAAAAAGCTCAGATCCGCGGTCGATTATTTCAGTCGACCCGGTTTGACGTCGTTCGCAACGGTCAGGTGGAATCGATCGAGGCTGGTAAGCCGGTGATGTATCACGAGTATGCTTGGCAGCTGTTGGAAAATTTCGTCCAAGTCGTTCAGGGCATTGCCTCTCCTGTGTTCACTGCCGCAGATGTGGCACCTTCGATTGGCTTGATCGACGAATTGTACCAGAGGGCATTGCCGTTTGATTTGCCATGGTATGAGAACGACCCTAACCTTGTTCGTCTGCGCAGCCAGGTTACGACGCAAAATCTGTGAAACGAAAAAATTCCTTATCGAGTTGAATAGATGCAGAAGATATTGGTCACTGGCGCTGCGGGATTCGTTGGCGCATGGGTCGTCGAGAGTTTTCATCTCAGTGGTATTCCCGTGCGGGCCGGTATTCGCAGCTGGAATAGCGCCGTCCGATTGGCTCGACGAGACGTCGAAATTGTTCCGTGCGATGTCCTGTCCAGCGACCAGTTGCGGTCCGCAATGGAGGGCTGCGATGCGGTGGTTCACTGCGCCGTTGGGAACGAAAAAGTCACGATTGACGGAACGCGGAATGTATTGGCGATGGCCCAGGAATTGGGGCTCCGGCGAGTGGTCCATCTCAGTTCCGTGGGCGTTTATGGCAATGCGGCCGGGATCGTCGACGAGGAGGTTAACCGATCGGGATCCAATGCCTATGCCAAACGCAAGATCGCTGCGGAGCTGGTTTGCGAGCAATTCATCGCGCGGGGCACACCGGTCGTTGTCCTTCGCCCCACAATCATTTATGGCCCCTTCAGCTATGCATGGACGGTTAGCTTTGCGAACCGTTTGTGGTCGGGCCAGTGGGGAACTTTTGGTCGGGCCGGAGAAGGCAAGTGCAACCTGGTGTACATTACTGATGTGGTGCAGGCGATCTATTTGGCACTACAATCCGAAACCGAGGTCGGCGCAACGTTCAACGTCAATGGCGGTGAGATTATTACCTGGAACGAATACTTCGTGAGGTTTAATGAGGCCCTCGGCCGACCTCCGCTACCCGTGTTAAAAACCTGGCCGATTGCTGCCAAGAGCCGGTTGTTGGCTCCCGTTCGAGCGGCCGGCAGATTCGCGCTAACGCGGTTCAACGGCACGCTGATGAAGTTGCATACCAAGAGCTCACTGGCTGCTCGGTACATGAAAGTCACAGAATCCTCGTTAAAGCTGACGCCGACCAGCGACCAGCTAAAGCTCTACGGACTGGAGGTCGAATACACAATCGAAAATGCGCGCAATCGTCTGGGTTATGCGCCCGCGGTCAATGTCTCCCAGGGACTTGACTTCGGAGTTGCCTGGCTGCGTCAAAACGGGCTCTTGTTTTGATCGACCATTCATGGATTCGTGCGGTTTCGCCCCCAGTGTTCTCTCTGGCGTTTAGGAGTACAGCATCCATTCAAACGGAGTGCCGCGCAACGTTTGTTCGACGTCAGAGAAATTGACCAGCACATCTGCGAGGTCAAAAGGATTGGTTTTCTTGAACCGAACGGTGACTGGTTGATATTCGACCCCAGCAAACTCACAGACGCGTCGATAGGCAAGTTCAGGCTGCGGTTCGATATCTTCTTCGTAGGTCAAGTTTAAGAGTTCTCGACCGCTCAGGCACTCCATTAACTCACATGTGCTTTGCCTGGCGCCCTGCAAATGTGCGATCAATGGTCTTTTGGCCATGTCGGTGCCCCAGTCCAGCGACAAATCGTCAATTTCCAGATTAATTTGTACCAGTGGTGGGGCTTCGACATTCTGTAAATGCCATCGTGAGCATTCATGAGCAACCTTGATCGAAACGATTCTACGCAGCAAGTTCTTGCGCTCCAGGTAAACAAAATGGTCGAATCCAAGATCTTCCAGCCGTCCAACATATTCGCGGATCGTCATTTCCATTGGTTGCACTAGCGTTGGTTGTGTCTCAAATCCGTAACAACTTTGGCCCGCCATCGCCATCCTCAATCTGAGGATCTTCATTCGATCGCGTGTTAGCAGGCGCCACCGCGATGAAATATCATTCAACCGTCCCGGGCTGAAGAGTTCGCCTTCCCAGACGATTTTACTGTGTTGGTTCAACAGATCCCCCAACACCCTGCTCCCACAGCGTCCGAGGTGGAAAGCCGCGATGTTGCACGGCCGTCGAGACGAAAGGAACAGTCCCGACAACAGCTTACCCATAGATGGAATAATGGTCCGGGCGTTCATCGTCAGTCCGATCGCGGTGTCCCGCTGCAAGTGAATTGATTAACCGGTTTTGTGACAATCACCCGTACATCGAGTCAACCGGCATCTTTATATTACAATAATAGTTGCTGGCTGCCCGCTTCCGATGCGCCAGAACTCCGCTCGCCGACGCAGTGGCCCCTATCAATAATAATCGACGGAACATGGACTTAATTATTGGCCGCCGGTATTTGGGTGACCCCGGCCGAACCGACGCCAGTGCTACCGCGATAGAGGTAGAAAAAGGCGTTGAAGTTGAAGATGTCGCTGAAATACCGAGCCACGGTTTCGCCGGAAGTTTCTTGCAGGATGAGCACATCATCCGGTTGTATTAGAATCCGCTCGCGGGGATCCGTGAGGGCGCGATTCAAGTCCACACTGATGGGAATCTGGCTCCCATTTGCGGTTCGCCGGATGACGGTCAAAGCACTGGGGTTAGGATTACCGACCCCTTGTTGAATGAGCCTGCCCGTAAAGTTACTGCCGCCAAATGCGCCGTTCACCAGCGAGCCCTGGATCTGTGACACCGCCTCGACAACATCCAGATCATAGTCACGAGGCAACAGCCGTTCTCCCGAAGGCAACAATCCGCCCGTATAAAAATAGTCCTTGGCACGAGCTTCCAGCAGCATTACATCGCCCTCATGCAAGATGACATCCTCGGGGTCAAAGGGTGGCGGCTCACCAGCTGCCCATCGCGTGGGAATGTAATCTGTTCGGACGCCGAGATCTGAGATTGCTGATAACTCCTCCGATGGCTTAATCGACGCCAGCTTTTCAGTCAAAGCCGCATTGGACTGTCCGCCTCGAAAAATGAAAATGCCGTCAAACGCGTCCAGGCCAGGCAATCCACCCGTTTTTGCCATCGCGGTCAGCACGTCATTCTCATTCGCGCGCAAATCAACGAGATGTCCAGTACCCTGCTTGGCGTTGTTGCCGGTAATATCCCCGCGGCCACCCGTGGAGAAGCCTCCTACTTCCTGGCGAAACATCAAAACCCGAATTTGGCGGGGCTGCATCAATGTGACCAATACCGACTCGCGACCGGATTGCAGGATCCCTTTTTCGAGATAGACAGTTCGAATCTTTTCATTCGCTTGTTCCACGGTCAGGCCTTCCAGCAGCATGGGTTCAATCAGCGGCAAGGCCAACGTGCCATCATTTCGAATCGTAACCGGATATCCCGTTGACGGAGGCAAGCCCGCCCCCAGCGGATCAATTTGCGACGGGAAATACACCGGAGGAGTTGGCAAGGGTTGATTGGGCTGTGTCAACGGGAAAACGCCGCCTACATAAACGCCGATCACATCGCCGCCCGATAAAACGTAATCCTGCGGTTGATCCCGGCGCAGCAGTGACAAAGGAATCGTCTGTAGATTTTCGCGACGAGGTGTCGTCAACCATTCGTTTGGCAAACGCCGAACAGGAATGCCGTTGAGAACAGGATTCGTCAACGAGGCGCAACCACTCGTCAGACAACTGGCAACGGCAATCAGCAACACAATTTGCTTTCCCATTAACAAACGGTTGATCGCAGACCAGTTGTTTTCCCACCGGTTTGAAGATCGCCGCGATGGTTCGTTCGAATTGGTTGGCAGATCAACTAACCAGCGGGCGGGGACAGGTGGGTACCATCGCCGCAAATTTGCGAGGGTTGTGGAACGCGTCCGACGTAGGATGAACATAATTATTCCTGCCAGCACATGCA
>CAMYKF010000203.1:0-2243 GCA_947258905.1 uncultured Pirellulaceae bacterium
GCGATGTTCTGGTTCGTAAACTGTCAGCCGAAATTGAAACACTGCGTTCGGACCTGGACGTGGGCACGGCAGGCGATTCACTGCAGGCGGCCGGATACTTGTTCGATGAAATTTCGACCGATCATTTCCACGCTCATGCCGAAGCAATCGAACTGGCTCAATCGCTGATCCAATACCTGGAAAAGAAACGCCTCAGCGACGACTTGCGCCAACAGCTGGAATCGCTGGATTCGTCGATCGATCAATTCGATATTGTGAAGCAATGGTTGATCGGATTTGATGCGAGCGAAAACAAATCGGGCGGCGCGACAACTCGAGAGAGTCATCGCACAGGCATTATTGCCGAGGCAGCAGCAATCATCGTGGATGATTCGGTAAAAGACCGCGTTGCCCTGGCAGGCAAAACGACGGTCACGATCAAGGACATGCTCGGCGATCACCCGTTGATCAAGGACGGCGAGTATATCTTCGATTTCAACGATTTCGAGCAACGGCTGGAAGAGTTCAGTACCAAATCTGTGGACGGTTTTCACGAATACCACGATGCCAAGCACGAGGTGCTGGAGAAACGCAAGGAAGAATTGCGACTGGATGAGTTTAAGCCACGCGTGCTTACCTCGTTCGTCCGCAACAAGCTGATCAACGAAGTTTATCTGCCGATGGTCGGCGATAACCTGGCCAAACAAATCGGCGTCGCCGGCGAAGGCAAACGCACCGACCTGATGGGTCTGCTGCTGCTGATCTCGCCTCCGGGTTACGGCAAGACGACACTGATGGAGTACATTGCCAACCGGCTCGGTTTGACCTTCATGAAGATCAATGGTCCAGCGATCGGTCATCAGGTCACGTCGCTGGATCCATCGGAAGCGCCCAACGCCAGTGCCCGGGAGGAAGTCGAGAAACTGAACCTCGCGCTGGAAATGGGCGACAACGTGATGATCTACGTCGACGACATCCAGCACTGCAACCCCGAGTTCCTGCAAAAGTTCATTTCGCTGTGTGACGCCACGCGGCGCATCGAAGGCGTGTTCAAGGGCCACACGCGAACGTATGACCTGCGCGGCCGCAAGGTATGTGTCGTAATGGCCGGCAACCCGTACACCGAAAGCGGCGAGAAATTCCAGATTCCCGACATGCTGGCCAACCGAGCCGACACATATAACCTGGGCGACGTCATCGGGGACCGAAGCGATGACTTTGAACTGAGTTATCTGGAGAACTGCCTGACCTCCAATCCGACTTTGTCCAATCTGCATTCCCGCAGCCGGGAAGACATTTACTCGATCATTGATTTGGCCTCCGGTCAGACCGAGGGTGCTGCCAGTGTAGAAGGCAATTTCTCGGTCGAAGAAGTCAACGAGTTCGTGGCGGTTATGAAAAAGCTGCTGGTGATTCGCGACATCGTGCTGAAAGTCAACCAGCAATACATCTCATCGGCCGCACAGGCCGACGAGTACCGAACCGAGCCGGCGTTCAAGATGCAGGGTTCCTATCGTGACATGAACAAGCTGGCCGAGGGCGTCGTGCCGATCATGAACGACGAGGAGTTGCGGACGCTGATCGTCTCGCACTACGAAAATCAAGCGCAGACCCTGACCAGCGGCGCCCAGGCCAACCTGCTCAAGTTTGCCGAACTGATGGACACGATGACCGACGAGCAGCAACAGCGCTGGAATGACATCAAACGCACCTTCAAACGCAACCTCATGCTGGGAGCCGCCGGCAGCGACGACAAGGTGGCTCAAATCATCGCGCAAATGTCGACCTTCACCGACGGCCTGAACGATATTCGTTCGGCACTGGACACCGGTATCGCCAAACTGTCAGCTGCTGAAACGGAAGACCCGAACGTGATGGAGACCGCTACTCTGCGTGAAGTCAGTCATGCCGTTGAGCAACTCAGCAAATTCAACGATACCCTCAGCGGCATCAAACAGTTGATCGAATCGGGCAGCTTTGGCCAGTCCGTCGAAACGGCGGTAGCAGCGCCTGCCGAATTGCCGCAGATGGAGCACAAGATCGAAGTGATCAACAAGGTGCCGCAGGCCTTTTCCAATATCATCGAGGCCCAGTTCCGCATCCTGCAAACGTGGCTGGAACCGTTACTCAAACTGGCCGCTGACTTGCCGGAAGCCGAAGGCTTGCTGAATGCCGCCAAGCTGACTGAACAGCAATACGAAAAGATGGTCAGAAAGCTGGAAGCCTTCAGCGAATCCTCATCCGAAAAACCGGCCATCAAAAAG
>CAMYKF010000203.1:2278-7092 GCA_947258905.1 uncultured Pirellulaceae bacterium
CCGCCGATCGCTCCGCGATCGTCACCGTCGAACGCAACGATCGCGGAGCGATCGGCGACTGTACCAGCCAGCAGATGGATGTTACCCGCCTCGATGATTCGTTATCGACTTGCGGCTCGCTGGATGTCGCGAGATTTGACAGCCCGCGTTGTGCCACAGCGCTGATCGACGGTCGGCGATGCTCGACGTGTAACGAATGGCCACGCATTCATTCATCAACCGCAATGGGCCGCCGCGCGCCGGTCTCGTCCAGCCACCGTTTCAGCTTGCTGGCCAGCTGCGAGGCCTGATCCGGCAGTTCGTCAGCCAGGTTCTGCGATTCACTGATATCGTTTTCCAGATCGTAGAGCTCCAGCGAACCGTCGTCGTATCGCTGAATCAGCTTGAATTGGCCTGCACGAATTGCGCTGCCGGGACGGTTGTTCTTGTGAAATGCGTAATTGGGGTAATGAAAAAACAAGTCGCGCGGCAGCAAGTCAGCCCGCCCCGTAAATAGCGGCAATAGTGAGAATCCGTCGGGATGGTTGGACGCGTCCGCGGGCAACCCGGCGGCATCGAGCATCGTGGCATGCAGATCCATCGTAACCACCGGCATCGCGGATTCGCTGTCAGGCATAACGCGTCCTGGCCAGCGGATGATCAAAGGCACGCGAATCCCCCCTTCGTACAAAAAGCCCTTTTCGCCGCGCAGGGGCTGGACGTTTGCCGCAAACGGACCGTTGTCAGAGGTAAAGATCAGCAGCGTGTCGCCGGCCAGTTTCAATTCATCGAGACGATTCAACAGACGCCCGATCGACCGGTCCATCCCTTCAATCATGGCAGCGTAAACCGGATTTTCGATTCCCGGTCCCTTGCGTGCTTCGTATTTCTCCACCAATTCAACCGGCGCCTCGAAGGGATAATGTACCGAATAATTCCACCAGCAAAGGAAAAACGGTCGGTCCCGATTCGACTCGACAAACTCGATACACTCTTCCGCCAGGCGGTCCGGCAGATACTCACCTGCGACTTGCGGTTCGATATTGGGAATCCGGAAGGGTGCAAAGTAGCTCGGCGGTCCGCCGAAACTGCAACCTCCCATATTCATGTCAAATCCCTGATGTTCGGCTCGCAGCTCCGGTTCGGACGGGTCCGCCGCGTCATCCGGTCGATATGACAAATGCCACTTACCTACAAATCCCGTGGCATAGCCGGCGTCGCGCAATTGTTCGGCAATCGTGACCCGTTCCAGAGGCAAGTAACGTAACCATTCGGCAGTAGCAAGTCGGGTGCCGGTCTTCGAGAAGCCGGGCGGATGTCCCGGTGCATGGTTGGTAATGTTCAGTCGCGCCGGTGCCTCGCCAGTCATTAGCGCTGCCCGTGTGGGGGTGCATACCGGTGATGCCGCATAGGCATCGGCAAATCGCATCCCCTGGCTGGCCAGCCGATCGATGTGCGGCGTATCCAGCCGCTCGTTGCCGTAACAGTGCAGGTCCTTCCACCCCAAATCGTCAGCCATAACAAGGACGATATTCGGTCGACGCGTCTCATCATCATCCTGCCAGCCATCCGCGCAATTCGCGGCTACCAACAGCACCCAAAGCGAGGTTATCAGCCGAGTCAACACAGCCCCCGGTTTTTTACACAACGCCGATCAAGCATGCAGTTCCTCAACTTCCTGTGATCCGACGGGCAACCATCCTGGTCACCGACTTCGGCATGGCTACTTGAGCGAGGCGTCGCCTTCAAGTGATCGCCGGCCGCTGAGACATGCTTCGACGCTTTCTTTCATGAACTGCATTTCATCACGGGCCAGGTTCTGGCCCACCTTGGAGACCAGCCACAGAATACCGGCAACCAGCAACCATGCCGGGATCAAGTAATAGCCCCAGGGTACCAAGCCCGTCATTTGCTGGGAGATGCCCAGCATCGCCGAGAAGAAAATCAGCACCACGAGGGACAGGTAGGAAAACATGAACCCGGTCCAGATGCTCGGATGCGGGCTGAATCGCCCGAACACCGCGCGATTTGGATTGCCATCGCGAATCTCCAGATGCATCCATGGTGACCAGAAGTGGCGCTTCGATTCATCGATCGAAATCATGGCGTGCTGCCGTGTGAATTGCCCGTGAAAGTCCTCCGGACAATCGGCGAGCCCCTGTTTGATGCACCCCATTACCTCCTCGTCACTCAGCCGGGTATCCAGCAGGAAGGTGGGACGCATTTGGGCAACGGACATGCTGTGACCTGTCTGCGAAATGAACTGGCCGGTGTGTATTCTTCACGCCATTGTAAAGCATTCAATGCCGGACCGCCATTTTTTTGACCACTGCGTGCGGCAATATTTTTTCGGGCAAATTTTCGCGTAACCGCAGCCGCATCGCTGGTTGGACAACTATAATCCGAAGCGTTGGTTGAAGGGACTGTTCATCAGGAGTTGGTGATGTCACACCCGGCCGTAGCGTCTGTCGCACGAGTTGTTTTGGTTGTCTTCGCGTTCACTTTTTTACCGGCATCGTTGTTTGCACAGCCGGGGGACAACTCCAGCGACGAGACGGCTGCACCAGTGGTGCTGATTGACGTTGTGGTTAACCTGGCCAAGGTAGTGGAATTTGAGAACACGTCGGCGGATGAAATCGAGTCACGATTTGGTGCAACCGATTTTGATGATCTCGATGAACTGACGGAAATGCTGCCGAATAATGAAGCCGTCGAGTTGCACCACAGCCTGAAATTTACGGCGGTGGCCGGGCGCGCAACCAGGATTGAGAGCGGTCAGCAAATCCCCGTCATTACTGGTGCCTCCGCGAACCGGGCGGGCGGTATGGTCTACAGCGTGAGCACCATGGCCGCTGGCCTGAAGTTCAATGTTACCCCCGATGTGGTCGGTGAGATGATCCATGTGGATGTTGATTTGGACGGAGTATTCCTCAGGCAAATGGAAAAACTAGAAGGGGACTCCTTTGCCCATACTCAGGCCAACACGCTCAATTGCTCCACGGTCGCCGCTTGCCAGCCCGGGGGCACACCCGCCGTCATCCGGCTGGAGCAGAACGGCGAGCTGTGGATGCTGGTCGTGGCAGCTCGGCTGCGTTAGCACGGAACGGCTGCAGCCCTGAGCGATGCCGCACATGCCGTGAATTGACAGGCTGGAAGCCCGGTCCGGAAGCGAGAGAGCCTGTGCGGTGTGGCGTTTCTGTGTAATATTGGAATCAGGCTTTGATCCCTTCCCTACCGAGTCGCCTGATGCTTCCAAGGATTCTTCCCGGTCTGCTCGCCTGCCTCGTTTTCAGTTCACCACATTTGCTGGACGCGTGGCAGGAGAGAACCTCAGACAAGGTCGATTTCAGCCGCGATGTGCGGCCGATCTTCTCCGATACGTGCTTCAAATGTCACGGCCCCGATGAAGCTACTCGTGAAGCCGATCTGCGAATGGACTCGCGCGAAAGCGTGTTTGAGGATCTGGAGAGTGTCATTGCGGGTGACCTGGATGGCAGCGAGTTGTACCAGCGGCTGATCTCGGACGATCCCGACTTGCAAATGCCGCCGCCCGATTCGGGCCGCACTCTGACACCCGAACAGATCGACATCATTCGCCGCTGGATTGAACAGGGGGCCCGCTGGGGCGAACACTGGTCGCTGGTCCCGCCGGTCAAACCGGATGTGCCGCAAGTGAGCAATACGAACTGGCCGGTCAACAACATCGATCGGTTCGTCTTGCAGCAACAACAGCGTCGTGGATTGAGTCGTTCACCTGCAGCCGACCGTCGCACTTTGGCCCGCCGCGCCGCGCTGGACCTCACCGGATTGCCGCCGACGCCAGACCAAATCGAAGCCTTTGTCAACGACCCCGACGACAACGCGTGGGAAACCTACATCGACCGTCTGATGGCCACGCCGCATTACGGCGAGCACATGACGCGGCACTGGCTGGATGTTGTGAGGTATGGCGATACCCACGGGTTGCACCTGGACAACTACCGCGAGCACTGGCCTTATCGCGACTGGATCATTGACGCTTTCAACAACAATCAGCCGTTTGACGACTTCGCTACCGAGCAACTGGCGGGCGACCTGTTGCCCGAACCTACCCGCGAGCAACTTATTGCTACCGGCTTCAATCGGGCCCACGTAACAACCAATGAAGGCGGGTCGATCAAGGAAGAAGTCTATGTCCGCAACGTCACCGACCGTGTCTCCACATTCGGCACGGTCTTTCTTGGCATGACACTGGGCTGTGCGTCCTGTCACGATCACAAGTTCGATCCGGTATCCCAACGCGAGTTCTACGCGCTGTCGGGCTACTTTAACAGCCTCGATGGCGATCCCATGGACGGTAACGTCAAGGATCACGCCCCTGTATTGATGGTTGGCAGCGACGAACAGCTGGCCCAGCTGGAGGAATTCGAGCAAGAACTCAAACGCATTGATGCCCTGATCCGGGAAAAGGTGGCCTCTTGGGAATACGTGGAACCCGACCGTACGCCCACCGTCAATCCGCCGCCGGTGGAAGAGTTCTGGATCGATGACGACTTGCCGGCCAGCGAGATCAAGCATGGTGCCTGGCAATCCGGCGACGACAAGTCCCAGCCGGTGCACCGCGGCAAGCTGTCGTTTGTTCATGAAGCGGTCGAGGGCCAGCAATACTTTGTGCAAAAAGTCGCAACGCCATGGATCGTTAATGATGGCGACGAGTTGTTCGTGCACGTCTGGCTGGACCCTGACAACCCGCCACGCGAAATCATGTTGCAATGGAATGACGGCTCGTGGGAACATCGGGCCATCTGGGGCGAGAATCTAATCGCCTGGGGCACGCCCAACTCGCCTTCACGCCT
>CAMYKF010000204.1 GCA_947258905.1 uncultured Pirellulaceae bacterium
GGCGAGGTTGGTGAAGGCAAAGCCCTCGAACGGGTTGGCACTGTACCAGGCAATAAAGAACTCGATCGAGTAGGCCGTACCGACCATTAGTCCGGTCACCATAATGATCTTGTTCATGTTTTCGATGTGCCGCACCGTGATCACGTGCTTGAGGTTAAAGATCGCACGCATCGGGACCAGCAGCGTCACCACCATGGCAAACCCGCTGAAGATGGCACCAGCCACAAAGTACGGCGGGAAGATCGTGGTATGCCAGCCTGGAATAATGGAAATGGCAAAGTCGAAACTAACGATCGTGTGCACCGACAAAACCAGCGGCGTGGCCAGGGCAGCCAGAATCGTGTAAGCCACTTCGTAGCGATGCCAGTGTCGAGCCGATCCGGACCAGCCCAGTGACAGGAGGCCGTAAATGAACTTGCGGCTTTTAGTTTTGGACCGGTCGCGGAAGGTGGCCAGGTCAGGCACCATGCCCATATACCAGAACAACAACGAAACCGTGAAGTAGGTTCCCACGGCGAACACGTCCCACAGCAGCGGGCTGCGGAAGTTGGGCCACATCGCCAGGTGTTCGCTGGGAATCGGGAACAGCCAGTAAAACACCCAGACACGACCGATGTGAATCCCCGGGAACATCCCGGCGCAAATCACCGCAAAAATCGTCATGGCCTCGGCGGCACGGTTGATACTGGTCCGCCAGTGCTGGCGGAATAGAAACAGAATTGCGGAAATCAACGTTCCGGCGTGACCGATACCGACCCAGAACACGAAGTTCACGATCGGCCAGCCCCAGTAGGCGGGGTTGTTGTTACCCCAGACACCCACACCGCGGAAGAACAACAGCATAATCAAACCACCCAGCATCGCCGTCAGCGCCGCGGAGATCGCCAGCAAGACGTACCAGATACGCGGCGGCTTGTCCGTCTCGGCCAGATCCGATACGGCATCGGTTACCCCGTCATAATCCAGACCACCAGTGATCAGCGGTGCGCGACGCGCCGGATCTTCAAAGGTGTTGTTGGAAAGGTCAATGGATGTTGCCATCGAGTTGTCTCAGGTGGGTATGGTTGTTCGGGTAAGTGTCTTTTCCTGGCTCTCGTGATGCGTGATCAATGTGCTGCCGCGGTACCGGAATGCGAATTCAGGTCCGGATGGGGGTTGCGGACCCGGGCCAGATAGCGGGTTCGCGGAATCACATTCAATTCTTCCAGCAGCAAATAAGAGCGCGGGTTGGCATGGTCTTTCGAGACGTCAGCGTCGGCCACCTGCAAGTCGCCAAAGGTAATGGCCTGGGCGGGGCAGGCATCCTGACAGGCCGTGCGGATCTCGTTGGGAGCCAACGGCCGGTTACCTTCGGCCTTGGCCTGGATCTTGGCATTCTGGATGCGCTGCACGCAGTAGGTGCACTTTTCCATCACACCGCGGCTACGCACGGTCACTTCCGGATTCATCATCAGACTCTGCAATTGCAGGTCAGCTTTCTGCAACCGGTCATCGCCGGGGATCTTCAGAAACGTTTGCGAGTCGGTGTAGTTGAAATAATTGAACCGCCGCACCTTGAACGGACAGTTGTTGCCGCAATAGCGGGTTCCGATACAGCGGTTGTAGACCATTACATTCAGGCCTTCGTCCGAGTGCACAGTGGCGGCGACCGGACACACCGTTTCGCAAGGGGCCTTTTCGCATTGTTGACAGGTCAGCGGCTGGAATGCGAATCCCGGATCGGCGGCCATGTTGTCGCCTTCGCTGGTGATGAAGTAGCGGTCGATTCGCATCCATTGCATCTCGCGACCCCGCGACACCTGTTCCTTGCCGACGACCGGAATGTTGTTTTCCGCCTGGCAGGCAATCACGCAAGCGTTGCATCCGGTGCACTTGTTCAGGTCGATGCCCATGCCCCAGCGATGTGCGACGGGGTCCGTCACCCAGACCGGCTCCGTGAGGTCAAAATTCTTGAAGTGCAAATGATGCTTGCCGGGCCAGTGCTCCCCGTGACCATGGTCATCGTGGGATTCCTCGCTGCCGCTTTCTTCCGCAGCTTGGGAATCCTCGCTTTCCTCGGCGTGCTCGTCATCATGACCGTGATCGCTGTGATCGGGGTCGTGGGGATGTTCCTCAAGGAATTTGCGGTAGCTGTCAAACGTGCCTTCGCGAATCAGGGCACCATCGGGACCCATGCGGTGGCTGATCTCGTCGATCCCGAGTTGATCGATGCGGAAATGGTCCTGCGTGGTTGCCAGTTTGTAAACGGTGCTCGTGGGATCAGTCGTGACTGCCGGAACTGACCACCAGTTGCCACTGGTTCGCAACGGCCGCACGTCATGACCGGCCGAATCAATGGACAAATTTGCAAGGCCGGCCACGCGACCTGCCGCCTCGCGTCCGTAACCCAGCCACGTGCAGATAGTGCCATAGGCCAGGCCAGGCAAAATATAAACCGGCAGCGAAATGGCTTTCTCGCCGACCTTGAGATTGACGATCTTGCCCTGGTCCAGTTGCAAGTGGTCCGCCGTTTCCGGGCTGACCAGGGCCGCGTTGTCCCACGTCAGCTTGGTAACGAATTCCGGCATTTCCTGCAGCCACCCGTTATTGCCAAAGCGGCCATCGTAAATCGACGGCGAGGGGCGGAAAATCAACTCCGGCTCACTGCCGTTCCAGCGCTCTTTCCAGCTGCCGTCATCGGCGGGCAAGTTCATGGAGGTCAGGGTCGGCGAAGCCGGTTGGGCAGCGGTGCCGTCGATATATCCGGCTTGCACGGCCCGTCGCCACGCATCCTCAGCGTGTTCACCACCGAGTGAACCGGTGTTCGTCTCATGAACCATCATCAGGCCCAGATCGCGTTCGTTGCCGTGTGCGTGCTCGCCATGTTCATCGCCCGCGTGTTCATCGCCCGCGTGTTCATCGCCCGCGTGTTCATCGCCCGCGTGTTCATCGTGTGAATATTCATCCTGACCCGTCATGATGGCCAGCAACTCGATCGCGCTTTTGCCTCCAAACAGCGGATTGATCATCGGCTGGGCCAGGCAAACCGATCCGTCCGGCGAGGTTCCATCGCCCCAGGATTCCAGCGGATGTGCGGCATTCATATGCCACTTGCAGGCCAGCGTCGTTTCATCGCGATACAGACTGAGATGGCACGAGTTGGCGACCTTGGCCAGGGCATCGGCAAAGTTCAGATCCGACGGTGCAAAGAACACCGGATTGCCGCCCAGGATCAACAGCGTTTCGATCTGACCCTGATTGATGGCTTCGGTCAGTTCACCCAGCTGCTCCACTCCCGATTTGGGCGCGGCCGCTGCCGGCTGGTTCAGCTCGACGGTCTTGCCGAGGTTGTCCAGTTTGGAATTGATACGAAACGCGCGAGCGTGGACTTCCGGCGGCTGGCAGGCCCCCACGACCACGGCACCAGCTCCCTTGTGTTTCAGCAAATCCTCCGCCATGGCGGCAAGAATTTGTTCAGCGTTGGAAGCCGCTGTGTCGACCTGACTGGAACCGCGATCGATGATGGCTTCCAGGGCGGCCAGGAAGGAAGCGATCTGGCTGAAACGCAGTGCCAGGCGATGGTCGGCGTTGCAGCCGGTTTTTGTGACTTCGCTTTCCACGCTGTAAACGCGGCTCATTTCAAACGACGAATCATGCATCAACTGATCGGCATCGCGGGACTGCGTAAAGCCAAGCGTATTGCGCATGGCCCGCGCTCCGTCCCCCAGCGGATCGGCATCGATCGCCACGATGACTTTGGCGTCCTCCAGACGCAATTGGGGCCGGTACACGTCGCCGAATGCCATCCGCGAACCCGCATCGGATTGATCGTCGCTGACGGAAGTGAACTCAAACCACCGCGCGTCCGAGTTGGCATCCAGCATGACCTGTTTCAATCGGTGAACCGTCGGCGAACTGCATGGCTCGGCCAGCACGGCCACGCCGCGACCGGCCAGTAGCGGTTTGAAATTGTTGATCACGTCGTCCCACAGGACATCGCTCATGCCGTCATCGCCCTTGCGAGCGGGATTGCGGCTGCGGTCCGGATCGTACAACTCCAGAATCGTGGATTGCGTGAAAATGTCCGAAACCCCGCCGGAATCCGGGTGATCGGGGTTGCCGTCCAGCTTGATCGGGCGGCCGTCGTAGCTGAGGGCCACGACAGGTTTGGCGTAGCCGCCGAATTCCAGCATCGTGGAATAGGACTGCGGAATGCCAGGCGTCCGACCCTGCGGGCGGAAAGCAAACGGCGCGATCGTCTGGGCCGGATAACGACAGCCGGCGCTCATCATCGAGCCGAAGGCCACCGAAGCACCCATCAGTTGCAACCAGCGACGACGCGACACGCCGTCAGAGGTTGGCGGAGCTGCCGCGGCAAAGTCGTGATCGATGACTTCGTCCAGCTGCGGATCGCCCTGCAGTTCATCCAGGCTGCGCCAGTATTTTTTTTGCATGGAGTTGGTGTTTGGTTTGATCATCGATGGCACGTCGAACAGCTGATGTTCGGGTTAATGTCCAGTTTTTCTGCCCAATGCCGTCCATATTCCTCAAAGGTCTGGCCGTCAGGCGGTTTGAAATCCAGCTCGGTCACCAAAGCCGGATCACGGATGTGCTCTTCAGGGTTGCGGTGGCAATCAATGCACCATGCCATGGACAGCGGCTCGACTTGCTCGACCACCTCCATCTTGTCGACGCGACCGTGACAGGAAACGCAGCTGACTCCGCGAGTCACATGTGCCGCATGATTGAAGAATACAAAATCCGGCGTGTCATGCACTTTGACCCACATGATCGGGTCGCCCGTTTCCAGGCTTTCGCGGACCGGCTGCGTGAGCGGCTGTGTCGACCGTGTTGTGGCAGTAACGACAGTCGATCTTCAGTTCACCAGCATGCAATTCGTGGCTGTAGGGAATCGGCTGAAACGGGCGGTGCCCCACATTGACCGTCGTGGGTAGATGGGCGGCGTAAAGCACCGTGGCCAGATAACCAGCCCCCACCAAAATTCCGATCAATATCAAGAGGGTGAACTTGTTGACCCAGTTGGGAAAGTGAAATTCTCGCATGGCTGGAATAGGGACCCTTCGTACCGGCGCGCAATGACCGCGGGGACAATGTGTCGGAAAAGGCACGCTGCCACGTGCCGCACATCAGAAAACAAGCTTGCAAACGCCAAATATTAAGGGAATATCCGCAAATGGTCGACGCGCTAAAACGTCGCATACTTCTGGGGGGGGTGTGGCCAGGCGGGTGCCGGTCCCGGTTCGGCTCGACTAGTTTGGTGCCTTTCAGCCTCCCGTATGCAACCAGTCGCCGCCCCCCTTCATGGTCTTTCTGTTCCTGCACATCATCTTCGGTTCAGCCTTCATGCTGAGCATCAAATGGGTGCATGTGCGCGGCAAGGAAGACGTGATTACCGTCGGCTGCCTGAATTACATCCTCGCGGCGGCATTGAGCACTCCCGAGTTCTGGCAAATGTCGGCCGAGCATGTGACGCCGGCCGCCATGGCGACCGGCGGAGCCATGGGCCTGGCCTACTTTATTTGCTTCTTCTTCGTGATTTATGCCATTAAATGGATCGGTGCGTCCAGCACGACGGTTATTGCGGTATTGGCGATCATCGTTCCGATCAGCTTTGGCGTGTTCATTTGGGGTGAGGATCCCAATCCGGTACAGATTGTCGGCATCGTGCTGGCCCTGTTGTCACTCTCGCTGATCGGCGCCCATGAAGATCACGACCTGGTGCTGGAACGTGACAAGCAGACGTGGTGGCTGATGCCCGTGGCGTTGGTCACCCTGTTCATATTGTGTGGCATCAGCCGGCTGGCCCAGGAAGCCTACAAACACTTGTGCGCGGCCGAGGAGCGGCCGGCCTATTTGTTCACCGCCTTTGCGATTGCCGCACTGCCCTCGATCGTCGTGCTGATAGCCCGCCGCCGCCGAATCAAGTCCAGCGAGATCATGTTTGGCTTGCTGATGGGTGGTTCCAACATTCTGCAAACGCATTTCCTGTTGCGGGCGCTGGATTACATGGATGGCTTTATCGTGTTTCCGGCAGCCAGTGCCGGCGGCATGATCTTCACCGTGCTGGTCGCCACCCGGTACTTCGGCGAACGATTGACCAGGCAAACCTGGATTGGCATTTCGATTGCAGCGATCGCCCTGGTGATGCTGAACTGGCTGCCTGGAGGAAGCCCGTAGGACGGATTGCCAATATCGGCAATCCGTCCGTCGAGACATGGTTGCCGGTTTGAATTGCCTGGCTCACGGACGAAAATCGAGACGAAGACGAGGACGAAGATCGAGGCAGGAACCCCCCCTGGCCCCTTTGCAAAAGGGGGGAAGCTGGCGCGCGCGGAGGGATTGAATGTCGAATGTCGAATATGGAATTTCGAAGGAGTTGAGACACGGATGATACAATGGCACGCGAGGAAGTATTGCATAACCAATAGTGCAAAATGCAACTTGTGGGGATTCAATATTCCATTGATCGCAACTATTTCCTGCCTCCTGCTTCCTGCCTCCTGCTTCCTGCCTCCTGCTTCCTGCTTCCTGCCTCCTGCTTCCTGCCTCCTGCTTCCTGCCTCCTGCT
>CAMYKF010000205.1 GCA_947258905.1 uncultured Pirellulaceae bacterium
GTGTAGACACCAATGCCCGGGGGGAGGGTCAGGGGCTGAGGTATTCCAGCAAATGAAAACTTGCCACTAAATTCCGCGAAGAGCCCCCAACGGGAGGGTAAGTTGGGAAAGCTTTTGTTGTGGTGGAACAGAAAATACTGTTTGTTGCACAAGCGTCGGGTCTTTCAGGGGGCGTTTCCCGAGCTAGTGCCTTCGGCTCATTTCAATTCGATCGTTTTTGGAACGACTGAATGTCGTTTTGCTAATTGCGAATCATGCAAGTTTGTTACCCTCACACGACCTTCGGCCACTCCCGATTCATCGGGATCTGCGACATCTCCCGCTCGGCCAAGCTCGCGGCCGAAGTCCGAGGGAGAGGGAAGGTTTGTTCTGGTTCACGCTCGATGAATGTCAAACGGGATGACTTCCTGAATCGTCGATTTGCCCAGGGCCAGCATGACCAGGCGGTCGATCCCCAGAGCGACGCCGCAGCAGTCGGGAAGGCCGTGTCGCATGGCTTCCAGCATTCGGCTTTCAACCGATAACGCCTCGCGATCGCTGGTCTGGCGTTCGGCATTGACGGCCTTGTTGCGCTCCAGCAGTTCATGGGCGCTGGTCAGCTCGTGGTAGCCATTGGCCAGTTCGACGCCGCGGACATACAGCTCGAATCGCTCGGCAACTTGCTCGCCGTCGTCGCTACGGATTTTTGCCAGCGCCGCCTGATCGGCAGGCCAGTCATAAAGGATCACCGAGTCAAGGGTCTTCAATTGCGGTTCCAACCTCTCGGCCAACAGGACGTTCAGGTCATCGTGATTCGCGTCCCCGGCACAGGGATCGATGTCGCAGAACTGCTGGAATGCCTGGCGGTAAGTCAATCGGCGGGCGGGCGGACCATCGAGAATCTCGCGGGCAAACTCGTCCAGCAAGTCCATGCCTTTACGGTAGTTGTCGCCCACGCGGTACCATTCCAGCATGGTGAACTCGATATTGTGGCCCGGGCCGACTTCGCCCGCGCGAAAGGCGGGACCGATCTGATAAATGGCCCGGGCACCGGCGGCCAGCAGTCGTTTCATGGCGAACTCGGGCGACGTCTGCAACCAGAACCACTCCTGATCGTTACCGGGCAGCGAAATCTTAACGCCCAGCGGGTCGATATACCGGTCGACGACCGTGTCGCGGGACAGGGCAGGGGTCTGCACTTCAAAAAAATCGCGACTATCAAAAAAGCTGCGGACTCGTGTGAGGATGGCGGCGCGTTGCTGCAACGTTTCAATCGATGCGGTGGGCAAAAAATCTTTCACGGCGCCGCGTCCTGATCCAGCGACTGAACGAATTCCACAATGTCACGAGTGATGTTTTCCCAATCGTAATCCAGCGTTAATGCGTGTCCGGAGTCATCGTAGAACTTCAGTGTTTTGCGGGGGGTACGGACCCTTTCAAAAAACGCCTCGGCCTGTACCCAGTCCACGACCTGATCGTTGCGGGAGAGTACCATCAACAGCGGCGTTTCGATCTGCCCGGCCCGATCACGATTGGCATCCATCACCCGGAACGTCTGTTGCACGACGTTGCGTGAAGTGAACACGGGTTTGTCGGGCGGCTTGCGCCAGCGGGGATCCCGGCAATCATTGGGATCGAACGGCGACTGATAGATGTCGGAAAAAAACAGAAACCGGTCACCGAGCTTTTTCCAGACTCGCGTGGGTAACAGCGGGCTGCGATGATTGGCGACATCAATGCCCGGCGCGATCATGACGATGCCATCCATTAACGAGGGATTTTCGGCGAGTACCGCAAGCGATACAGCAGCACCCAGCGAATGTCCCACGACCACCAGTCGTTCGTGTTGCTGGCTTAAAGTTACCGCCTCGCTGCGCACCGCATCAATCCACTGTTCGGCGGTGCAGCGGTTCATGGCTTCCACGGGTTCGCCGAATCCCGGCAAACGCAGGGCGCGCACAGTGTATCCCTGTTCGTGCAGGGCCGGTGCCATTAATTGAAAGGCCTGAGGCGTGTCGTTGAATCCGTGAACCAGCAGCAGCGCGGTGTGTCCGCCAGGCAGCGTGTAGGAACGGGCGCCGATCAGCACGCCATCCGCATCACGCTCGACCGTCGCTTCCCAGCGTGCCACGGCACGGCCCACAACTTGCGCGTAAATCCAGTCACCTGCGACCCACACGCCGAACAGAAACAGGATTGCGATGAGCCACCAGATCTTGCGACGCCTCCGCAAAGGTCTTGTCGAATTCCGCGAACCCGGAGTCTGATTGGCCTGCCGGGTGCTCTCCACTGTTAACTCCGGCATCAGGGGGATGCGACCCCAACCTGCTTTTGCAGTCGGGCGGCCGTCAGCGTGTTCTCCAGCAACATGGTGACGGTCAGTGGACCGACGCCACCGGGAACGGGCGTAATGTGCGAGGCAACTTCGCGTACAGGCTCGAAATCAACATCGCCCACCAGTCCATCGTCCGTGCGATTGATTCCCACATCCACGACGACTGCGCCGGGTTTGACCATGTCGGCAGTCACGTATTTGGGTCGACCGATTGCCGCGACCAGAACGTCAGCCTGTTTCGTGATCGACGGCAGATCCGGTGTGCGACTGTGGCAGACAGTGACGGTTGAATTGCACAGGTCGGGACCCAGATGCGAGTCCTTGGCGCCCATCAGCATGGCCAGCGGTTTGCCAACGATATCGCTGCGTCCGATGATCACACTCGTCTTGCCGCTAATGCTGATGTCATACCGATGCAGCACTTGCAATACGCCGTGCGGCGTACAAGGCAGAAACTGGGGCCGTCCCTGGGACAGCAGGCCGACGTTGGTGGGATGGAACGCGTCCACATCCTTGATGGGATCGATCAGGTCCAGCACTTGCAGGTCGTCGATTTGTCCGGGCAAGGGCAACTGCACCAGAATGCCGCTGACGGCCGGGTCCTCGTTGAGCTGTTGGACCAGATCAACCAGCTGGCTGGTTGTGGTGTCGCTGTTCAGTCGGTGCAACTGGCTGTTAATGCCGACCTTGCGGCAGGCGCGTTCCTTGTTGCGAACGTAAACGGCGCTGGCCGGATCTTCGCCGACCAGTACCGCGGCCAGTGTGGGCGTCGTGCCGGTGGCATCGGTGAACGCAGCGACTTTGTCCTTGATTTCAGTCTGAATTTGCTGGGCCGTGGCCCGTCCGTCGAGTAGTGTTGCCGTCAATGGATAGTTCCTGTGTTGGGGGTTACCGGGATGGGTTGATAGCGGGATCCTGGGGGTCGGGTCGCGCTGATTCCGCGTCGGGAGCGGGTGGCGAATTTGCAGGCGTGGCTTCCACGAGCAATTTCAGTCTGCCGAGGTCGTCCTGCATTTTCTGTTGAACTTGCTTTTGTGCAAACGGGGCTGTCAGCCGGAAGAAACTTCGCGGCGAATGGTACGCCAGGTGCCGGACTACCGTGGAGTCACGGTCGGGCGTCAGTTGCAGGACCGAAATCGTTTCGAACAGGTTACCGGACATCCGCACGACCAGCGACTGGTTTTCCACCGATTGCAGGACCTCGTCTTCCAGCTGAAAACTGCTGTTACCCTGCTCGATGGTGAGTTTGGCCCGGGCTCCAACGGCATGTCCGCCTTCGGTCAACGGTGCCACTTCTACGAGTCCGTCGATCCATTTTTTCGCCTGTTCCGGGTCGGTTAGCCGCCAAAACACCTGATCGGGCGACGCGTCGATACGTGTTTCGGCCACGACCGAGAACTGCTTGCCACCAGCCAAAAACAGGGCTCCCGCGGCAATCAGCAGCAGGCAGAGGGCGGCAACCACAATTCGCAAAAACGGTTTCATCGGCGGGTGGACTGGCGCAATTGGCGGACACAGGGCGAAGCAGCGACTATCTTATTTGAAATGGGCCGTGCGGTGGCCGGTTTTTTTGCAAACCGGACGGGCGGGACGGAGCAGACGGTCAGGACGGAGGATTTCTGCCCGAAAATTTTGCCTGGCTTGTCCGCTTTTTCCAGGAAAAGGGAATTCCCCACTGGATCCCCTTGGTCGTCGAGCCGCAGGGAAGAGAGTGAGTATGCCGCGTGCGGACCGCGTAGCGACAGGAATCGCAAGATGAACGAAAACTTTTTCGACTCGGTCGACGAAAAGTGCCGCTCGAAATTCGAGACGGACTGGATTAACGGTGTGGCGACCGACCTGGCCGATTATCTGCCTCTTGCCGACGATCCGATGTTCCTGGGGACGCTGCACGAACTGGTGCATATCGAACTGGAATTTCGCTGGAAGCAGTCGGGCGAAGCAGGCGCGCCGCCGCGGATCGAAGCCTGGCTGGAACAATTCCCCGCACTAGTCGATGCCAAAATTCTGCCTGGACTGATTCAGGCCGAATTCGAGTTGCGCTGGCAGCACGCCAGTTCGGCGGGCCAGCGGCCGGAGATCGGCGAGTATGTCGAACGAGTCCGCGTGATTCCCGATGCGGATCTGGATGTCCGCAGTGTGCTGGAACCGGTACTTAAACGACTGGCAACTGCACGACCGCGGTCCCGGGACGATGGATTGTCGGCCGGCGCGCAGCTGGGGCGATACCGGCTGGTTGCCGAACATGGACGCGGTGGATTCGGTGCCGTGTGGCGCGCCGATGATACCAGGCTGGGACGGCGAATAGCCCTGAAACGACTGAGTGCCAATCTGGCGCGCGAGGCAGAGTCGCGTCGACGATTCATGAGTGAGGCCCGGGTCACGGCGCGTCTCGAGCATCCCGGCATCGTTCCCGTGTATGACATGAGCAACCTGGACGATGACCATGCGTGGTACGCGATGAAGCTGGTTCGTGGCGACACGCTG
>CAMYKF010000206.1 GCA_947258905.1 uncultured Pirellulaceae bacterium
TACCACGATTGGTGGCCATGCCTGGATCGACATTGGCGACAACACGGTCAGTGGTGCACAGTTCGTGGAATTGAATAACCTGCCCGGAGGCACCGTTGGCGGCAGCCTGACGGTTAACTCATCCAATGCCAATAGTCTGGACATTTTCAGTTCGGTCGCGACCACGTCCTACGGAGGCAATATCGATATCAACCTGGGTGGTGGCCCCAATGAAGCGGTGATTCGCGGCGTGTTTGGCGGTACCAACGTGAAATACAACGGCACTTCGGGAGTCGACGACGTGACCTTTGGAACCACCGGATCGCCAGCCGATGTCAACATCAAGCTGGGGGCCGACGACGACACGTTTACCCTGGACGCGTTGGCTTCGATTAGCCCGACCACGTTACGCGTGGATTTTGGGGGCGGCAACGACACCTTCAACAACAACTACGGTGCGTTTGACTTCAACGCCAACCTCGTGAACTGGGACGGTTACAGCCGGGTTTACGATTTTCCGACCAACAGTCTGAACATCACGCAGGTATCCGACACCGGCCCTCTCGTGGTGGACAACAACGGCACGGCCAATGCCATTCGCTTGTCGACTGGTGCCACCGTGACGGAAATGACGCCGGCGACCAACATTCGAGTGGTGATGGCCAACAACACCAGCCAGAATATTGTTGTCGATCTGGATTCGGCGCTGGCCGGCGATTTCATCCTGAACACCAAAAATGGTGACCGCACGGTTACGTTTACCGGAACCAGCAACACGGTTGGCGGCTTGCTGCGAATCGAGGCCGCCGATGGCGAGCAGACTGTGAACCTGGCCGAAAATGCTGACTTGAATGTCGGTGCCAGCCTTGTGATCAACGGCCGCGACGGCAGTGACACGGTTGATGAAGGCACCAACAACATCAATGTTGGCATCGCCATGCTGCTTCGCGGTATCAATACCTTCATCAACAATAATGTGGTGACGGTTACTGGCGACATGAACATGATCACGCTGCTGGAATCCGAGAATACCCAGCTGATCAATAATGGCTTGTTGAATGTCGGCGGCAACCTTACCTACATCGGTGGTACGGGAGTTGACGCAGTGCAATTGGCCGGTCTGGGTACCACGATTGGTGGTTACAGCTACTTTGACCTGAGTACGGCCAGCGATCCGCTCAACCAGGTCATCAGTCTGCTTAATGGATTCTCCACAACCAATATCTACGTCGATGGCAGAAGCTCGGTGGGTAACCAGTTCTTCACAGACTCGACCATTTCGGTTGCTGGTGACGTGATCGTGAACTTCACCGGATCCAACGGAGCCAACTCGGCCACCTTTATGGGAACCTATGGCGGCACCTACGCGACCTACCGCGGCGGATCAAATGTCGACGTTGTTAGCTTTGGAGCCACCGCCTCCAGCGCAACGTTCGCCATGTTGTCATTTGGAGGTGACGATGTGTTTACGGTCGAAGCCACAACGGACCTGACGTACCTGTATGCCGATTTTGGTCTCGGCAACGATACCCTGATCGATAACCTTGGCCAGCCCTGGCCGTTTGGCAGCCAACTGGTCAACCTTTAATCGATCAATCCCCGATATCAAACTGGCGGCACTGCCCACAGGCGGTGCCGCCATTTTTTTGTTGTCGGGCGTGAGTTAACGGAAGGCCTTGTGCAGCGCATCCAGCAAGGTCTTGACGTGTCCAAGCGTGTTGTACAGATGGTGCGAGACCCGGATGTACCAGCGGCCCTCGAAATCGATGATCGGGACCTCGATGCCGTACTGGCTCCACAAGTGCTGTTGTAATTGCGACCAATCGCCAGCCGGCAGCGGTACATGGGCCATCGAGCCGTACCACAGGTCAAGGTCGCGTCCCAGAGGAAGCTGACCGGTCAATTCGATCAAGGCGTCGGCCGTCTGTCGGGCCATCCAGCGGACCCGATCGCGAAACGCCTGCAGGCCCACGGATTGCTGCATGAAATCGATGGCCGCCACCACGCTCAGGTAACCGCTCGGGTCCCGCGTGCCGGACCAGATAAACTCCTCAAACCACTGCTCGGGCCGTTTCGGCAGCAATCGCCCCCAGCTCAACAATTGCGGCTGCACCGTATCGTGATGACGCGGCTGAACGAACAGGAAACCGGTTCCCAGCGACGCCGACAGCCATTTGTGGCAGCTGGCGGTGTAGAAATCGCAGCCCAGCTGGTCGAGTTCCATGGGCACGTGCGCTGGCGCGTGGGGGCCATCAATACACACGGCAATACCGCGCCGGGCCGCCTCGCGGCAAATCGCCTGCACAGGCATGATTAGCGCCGTGGGGCTGGTGATGTGGCTGACGATCAGCAGTCGCGTGCGGTCGCTGGCCTGGTTCATCAGGCAATCCACGATTTGCTGGTGGGATTCAAACGATTCCGGCAAACGCGCCACCACGTGGCGGGCTCCGACTCGTCCGGTGGCCCGGTTCCAGATGCGGTGCACGGCTCCGTATTCGTGGTTGTTGGTAAGGACTTCATCACCAGGGGACAGCGGAAAACTGTCCGCCACGATGTTCATGGCAAAGGTGGCGTTTTCGGCAAACACCAAATTGTGGGCCGCGGTGCCCGTCAACTGGCCCAGCCTGGCCAGGGCATTGGCCAGCAACGGCTCAAGTTCCCGCACGTAAAAATCCATGGGCTGGCAATCCAGTCGGTCGATATAACGTCGACGTGCTTCGCGAACCGGCCGTGGCGCTATGCCAAACGAGCCATGATTCAGGTAAATCGTGTCGTCGCGAATGGCAAACAGGGCTGCCAGGTCCTGCCAGTCGTCATCCACGTCGATGCGTCGGCGAGTGTGAGTAGTCGGGGTCATCGATGACGGGATGCCTGTGAAAGTTGCCTAAAAGAATTGCAGGGTGCCGACGAATTGCGCGCGATTTGGGCAGGCCGAAATCGCATCCAAAAATTCTCGTGCGACGGAAAGCGAAGTTCACGGACGACACCGGAAAGATTTTTGCCAATTGGCTCGCCGCTTGCAATCACTCGCGGGCTTTGATTTTTACTCGCGGGCTTTGATTTTTGACCAGCGGTGTGCCACGCAGCGCTCCGGACCAACCCTTCAGCAGGAAAACCATGACACCCAAGACTGTATTGGCCATGTGCCGTGAAAATGACGTGAAAGCCATCGACTTGCGATTTATGGATTTCATCGGCCAATGGCAACATACCACCATTCCCGCTTCGCATCTGACGGAAGATACCTTTGAAGACGGGCTGGGATTTGACGGCTCCAGTATTCGCGGCTGGCAAGTGATTAACGAGAGCGACATGTTGATCGTGCCCCAGCCGGATACCGCGTGGATGGACCCTTTTACCCAGTTGCCCACGATGAACTTCATCTGCAACATTCAGGATCCCATCACCCGCGAGGACTACAGTCGCGACCCGCGGAATGTGGCCCGCAAATCGGTGGCGTATCTGCAAAGCACTGGAATGGCCGACACCGCCTATTTCGGCCCCGAAGCGGAATTTTTCATCTTCGATGATGTACGTTTCGACCAGCGTCCCAACGAAGGGTACTACCACATCGACAGTATCGAAGCCGAATGGAATCGCGGCCGCGACGAAGGCCCCAACCTGGGCCACAAAATCCGCTTCAAAGAGGGTTACTTTCCGGTCCCGCCGCTGGACCAGTTGATGGACATCCGCAACGACATGATGCAGACGCTGATCGATTGCGGGCTGGATGTGGAATGTCAGCACCACGAAGTCGGCACAGCGGGCCAAGCCGAAATCGACCTGCGATTCAATGAAATGGTCCGCATGGCTGACGAGTTGATGATGTACAAGTACATCATCAAGAACGTGGCTCGCCGCCACAACAAGACGGTCACCTTTATGCCCAAACCGATCCTTGGCGACAACGGTTCGGGGATGCACGTGCACCTGTCGTTGTGGAAAGATGAACAGCCTTTGTTCGCGGGCGATGGCTATGCAGGACTGAGCGAAATGGCCCTGTACGCCATCGGCGGTATCCTGCGACACGCTTCCACCATTCTGGCGTTCACCAATCCCACGACCAACAGCTACAAACGGCTCGTGCCCGGGTTTGAAGCGCCGGTCAATCTGGCCTACTCGCAACGCAACCGCTCGGCGGCGTGCCGCATTCCCATGTACAGCCCGTCACCCAAGAGCAAGCGGGTGGAATTCCGTTGTCCGGATCCCAGCTGCAACCCGTACCTGGCGTTTTCGGCGTTGTTGATGGCCGCCATCGACGGCATTCAGAACAAGATCGATCCGGGGCACCCGCTGGACAAGGACATCTACGACCTGCCGCCCGAAGAAGCTGCCGGTGTTGCCAAAACGCCCCCCTCGCTGGCCGCCGCCATCGACGCCCTGGAAGCCGACCACCAGTTCCTGTTGCGTGGCGACGTGTTTACCCAGGACGTGATTGACACGTGGGTCGCGTACAAGCGTGAAAACGAGATCGATCCGATGCGATTACGCCCGCATCCGTATGAGTTCTGCCTGTATTACGATATTTAGACATGACCTCGTGTTAATCGGTGCGATTTCCCTTCCTTCTCCCTCGGGGAGAAGGTGCCCGGAGGGCGGATGAGGGCCGGAACTTTATTCCAGGAAGACGTTTTTTATACGCAATATTTGCCCTCATCCGGTTGGTCCTTTTTCAAATGCCCAACCACCCCCGGCGCACCAAACCGCATGTGGTTTTGTTTAGACGAGACTGCATTTGCCCTGCGGTCTGGAAATTGATAGGTAACGCAGTCGCCAGACTTCCGACGCAGCCATTGGGAAGTCCGGCGACTT
>CAMYKF010000207.1 GCA_947258905.1 uncultured Pirellulaceae bacterium
ATCAGGGGTTTTGAGCTCAACGGAGACCTTTTCGAAGAGGAATTTGTCAACTACGTCCGCTACTCGGCAACCATCAATACCGGTGGCGACCATGACGATGTCTGCATCGAGGATCTGGTCGTCGAGCACGGATCGCTGGTGGTCGTGACGCTGGGCGGAAACGATGATGTGCGGATTGGTGCCTGTTTGTTCGACGAACCCGAGGGTACCGATTTCGGTCTGGTTTCGGTGGAACACAACCTGATTGTGGACACCGGGTGGGGCAATGATGACGTCGCGATAGACGGCACGGCCGTGGGATTGAATCTGATTGCCGTTCTGGGAAGTGGTTACGATGAATTGTTTGCAGATGACGTGTTCGTGAATCATCTTGCTCACATCAATGCCGGCAATGATTCAGATGATGTGCTGGTCAATGATCTGGAAGCTGACTGGCTGGAAGTCTTTATGGGGACCGGCAACGATGATTTGATCGTCGAGTTATCGTCCGCCTGGCGGATCCTTGCCGATGGCGGCCCCGGATACGATTGCTTCGACCAGTTCGCCAACTCCTTCAATTACGAAATCATATTTGGATTCGAAGCGTTCGACTGCAAATAGCCATCATCCAATGCCCGGCAGTCTGCCCGGCAGTCTGCCCGGCTGCCAATGCTCGAGCCGCGACTCACCGGGGTCGCGGGTTTTTTGTGGCCGAATTTCATGGGCGGATTTCAGGTACCGGGCTGGCCAACGGATTGTTACAATTCGCCGTTTAGCCGCATCCGTCCGATTTCGTTTCCCGGCAGCATCGCCCGTCCTGACTCAATGTCCCTGAAAGAGTGGATCAGTCATCGTGTTTTCAGCACGGTGCACGGCAACAGTCTGATTTACAACACCTGCTGGGAAGACCCACGTCTGGACCGTGTTGCGCTGGAACTGGGTCCCGACGACAATGTGCTGGTGATTACCTCAGCCGGCTGCAATGCGCTGGATTACACGCTGATGGAGCCCAATCACGTGTATGCCGTGGACATGAATCCGCGGCAAAACGCCTTGCTGGAGTTGAAAAAGGCCGCAATCCGCGAGCTATCTTTCGACGACTTTTTCAAGATGTTTGGCGAAGGTCATTTGCCCGGGATTCGCGCGTTTTACGATCCGGTGCTGCGACGCAACCTGTCGCCACGCGCCCAGCTGTTCTGGGATCGCCGCATCCGCTGGTTCGACAATCCCCGTCGTTCGTTTTATTTTCGCGGCACTTCCGGTTCGTTTGCCCACAAGATGAAGGTCTACACTGACCGGGTCATCAAGGTGCGGCCCCAAATTGAAACCATGCTCGCCGCCCGCACCCTCGAGGACCAGGCTGCCGTTTACTTCGACCATCTGTTTGACAAGTTCTGGACGGGACCGGTCAAGTTCGCCATGAATCGCGACACCACGATGTCCTTGCTGGGTGTGCCCAAGGCCCAGCGTCGGCAGATCGAGGAACACTATCCCGGCGGCCTGCTCAAGTACATCCAGGATTGTGTTGAGACCGTGTTTGTCAAATTGCCGTTCCAGGACAACTATTTCTGGCGTGTCTACATCGAAGGCAAATACACGCGTGAGTGTTGTCCGGAATACCTCAAGGAGGAAAACTTTGAACGGCTCAAGCACGGACTCGTCGATCGCCTGACCACCCATACCGATTCGGTTCAGGGGTTTCTGGACAAGTTCGAGGGTCAGATTTCGCGCTTTATCCTGCTCGATCACATGGACTGGTTGTCCACGCACCTGTTCCCGTATCTGGAAGCCGAATGGCAGTCGATTGTGCAGCGGGCGGCGCCGGCGGCCCGCCTGCTGTGGCGCAGCGGCGGACTGCAAACCGATTTCATCAACCAGGTCTATGTGCAGACCAACGGCAAAATGACCCGCGTCAACGAATTGCTGACCTACCACACCGACCTGGCTGACGAACTTCATCAAAAGGACCGTGTGCATACCTACGCCAGTTTCTATATCGCAGACCTCTCGGCCTGATTCAGCCAGCAGCAGGAGTCGAAGTTATGGGTTTGCGACAGGACATGCGGGTGCTGTACCACATGTTGTTTACCCGGGGCAGCGGTCGCTCTCACGCCGAGCGCATGGAGAGCTTCTACGGCGCCCAGGCAAAGGACTATGACGACTTCCGCAAAAGGCTGCTCACCGGCCGCGAAGAGATGTACGCCGCCGTGCCCGTACCCCGGGACGGCGTGTGGGTGGATATGGGGGGCGGCACCGGCTGGAACATCGAGAACCTGGCTGACTCCATCGACCAGATCGGGAAGATTTACGTCGTCGATCTGGCAGAATCTTTGCTCAAGGTCGCCGACGACCGCTTCCAGCAACGCGGCTGGGACAATGTGGAAACCGTGATCGGGGACGCGACGAAATTTCGACCGCCCGAGGGGCCAGCCGATGTCGTGACCTTCTCCTATTCGCTAACCATGATTCCCGACTGGTTCGCGGCCATCGACAACGCACTGAACATGCTGCGGCCCGGCGGCGTGATCGGGGTGGTCGATTTCTATGTTTCGCGCAAATACCCCGAGGAAGGGCTGCGGCGGCACCGCTGGTTTACACGCAACTTCTGGCCTACCTGGTTCGCCACGGACAACGTGTTTCCGTCGAGCGAGCATCTGCCCTATCTGCGACATGGCTTCGAGTGCAGCGACCTGCTGGAATCCAGATGCAAGATTCCCTATGTGCCATTCATTCGCATGCCGTATTACCGGTTTGTGGGTCGCAAACCGGCTGCTGATGCGGGCGGCTAATCAGCCAGCCCTGCGTTTGCGTCGCCGGCTCAGACACCAGACTGCCGCGGAGGCCAGCAACAAACCGCTGCCGGGCTCAGGCACCGTTTGGCCCATGTTCAATGACCCCGGAGTCGCAGTCATGGGGGCCGACCAAGAGAAACCTTCAAAGGTCTCGCCGACACCAGTCAAACCGATCGACTGGTTCACATCGTTGGTGTCGGATTCGGTAAAACCGATATCGGTCGACAGAATTCCCAATGCCGGGCCATTGGTGGCCGTAAACGTTCCACCATAGGAAAAGAACTGGGACGTCGCGGAAAACACGGCCAGCGAAATCCCGTCGGGGTCGCCGTCCTGCATGGAAATATCCCACAGGAAGTAATCCAGTTGTGCGTCCGAAGTCTTGGGCAGCTGATCAAGGGTCGTAGTGGCGTACGTAGTTCCCGTAGCACCGTCGTACAAATCAACCTGGATTTCATCCAGTTGTGGATTGTTGAAGCCCGGACCACCGGGGTTCTGGTTGACCACGATCTCCACGAATTCGGATTCCCCAGCGCCCAGATTGCCATAATTGAATTCGTTGATCCAGATCCGCGTATCCGCGGAGGCAGCGTTGGCGCAGAGGAATACTGCAAGAAATGCGACGAAAGCTCTCATGAGATCTCCGAAGGCGGGTGGGCAATGAAGGCGGGTGGGCAATTGAAGGCAGGTGGGTAGTTGCGGTCCAAAAGACTACAGAAGTGGTTGCACCCAAAATGGAGGATAGTAGATGAGGTGGGGAAAGCAAGCGGATTGGACCAATATTCGATAGGATTTTCTGCCAGCCTGAATGGGGGGCATTGTGCTCGGCTGTTCTGCGAACACAAAGGACCGCGGGCATTGAGTAAAAACACTCAAGCCCGGAAGCTCCTACAAACGGGGGGTCAGGAGAATCGGAAACAGGCCCTGAAGCCGCTCGGAGTGGCGTAAAGGGGGGGTGTTGAACTGGGGGAATTACGCCGCCCCGATCAATGCGATCAGGACCGGTTTCCGGCGAACCCGGGATCATCGAATGGGTCAAGGAATCGGGTTCGTCAAGTCCATACCCGTCTCGGTTGTCGCTGGCCCGCAGCAAAACGGCAGAAATTTAAAATTTCATTCAATCTGCAAACGGTGAATCCGGCTTCGTCTTCCCCACCGTACAATGAGTGGTTCGTCGGAGGGAGATCAACCGCGGGGAGACGGGACGATCGAGGATTGGGAAGTAGAACTGACGCGGAGTATTCGCGAAGGCGATCAGCGGGCACTGGCGGAACTGTTTCAGCGATACCGCAAGCGACTGGAGCGCATGGTGCGTATGCGGCTGGACCGCCGCCTCACCAGCCGTGAGGATGCCAACGACGTGTTGCAGGACGCCTTTCTGGATTTATCCAACCGCATCTCAGGTTTTGCTGAGAACCCCAACCTGTCGGCCTATGTATGGATCCGGCTGGCGGTCAAGGATCGCATTATCGCCGAGCATCGCAAACACATTCAGGCCGGCAAACGTGACGCCCGGCGCGAAGTCTCCCTGAATCAGACGGGCGACAGCAACAGTTCCGGAGTTGGTCTGGCAGGCGATCTGGAACTTAGTGAGACATCGGTCGGCGGCAAGGTACTCAAGATCGAAGCGGAGGAGATCCTGCAAGTCATTCTGGACGCCATGGATGAAATTGATCGAGAGATCATCTTGATGAGAACGTTCGAAGGCCTGACCAATGCCGAGGCCGCCCAGGCACTGAACCTGTCGCCCAACGGCGCCAGCAGCCGTTACAGTCGCGCGATGGCGCGGCTGGCTCGCGAGTTCAATCAGTTCCCGGGCACCGGCAGCCTGAGCTAGTTGGAGCCAGTTTCAAAACCGGGTTTTGACAGTTTGTAGTCCCGCCTTTAAGCGGAATTCCGGCTGAAGCCGGTACACCTTCGATTACTAGCTACTATTAGGCGCATCCGATGAGAGCAAACAATGGCAAATCCCTTTTATCAGGCCCGAGCTTGAGCTCGGGTAATA
>CAMYKF010000208.1 GCA_947258905.1 uncultured Pirellulaceae bacterium
CGACCAGTCGCGTCACGATTGCCGCCACCGATGAAAGCGATTTGACAACTAGCGATGGAGGTGCAGGATTCCTTGCAGCCTTGCAAATTGGCGAAGGCACCTGGGAATATGTCGAGGGCAGCACTCGCAAATCGCGAGCCGGAGGCTATTCTCCAGCGGTACGCAGACAGATAATGCGCGCCTTCGAATCGCTCGCCCGCGATTTCAATACACTGTTCAACGACACCAGCTTTCATCGCGCAGATCCGTATCTGGACGAAGTTCGCAGTGCCCTGAGAGCGACTGTCACGGAGGCTATTGATTCTCGCATACCGGGCGGTTCGTCGCCGACTGGAGGGTACACTCAAACAATGAAAACGGATTTCGGAATCAGCTTCGATTTCGGCGATAAGGCGGGTGATGTGTTCCGATTTACGGAATCGAAACAACGAAGTCTCGCGCGAAGCCTGAACACACAGACAGGGGCACGCGATTTTCACGGGCTCTTCTTTGGCGAATCGGCATCGGACCCCGGCCTGATTGATCGCATGCTGGACATTGTCGCAACAGCAGAGCAAGAGCTGAGAATCCAGCGCGGTTCCACCGGCCTGTTCGTCGACATTCCGGTCTGAGCGAGATCACCTCGGCTAACTCAATCGATAAATCTCCATAATCTCGTCAAGAATCTTCTGGTAGTCGAACTTCAAATCAATGACGTGGCCTGTCTCCATGTCAAACACAAAGCCGTGCATGGCCAGTTTGCCCGCTCGAAACGCTTCCTGCACTTCCGGCGTCTTCAAGACATTCACACTTTGTTCCAGCACGTTCAGTTCGATTAGACGCTTGTAACGGGCGTCGATATCCTCAATGGCATCCAGTTCGTCGTGGTGCAGACGATAAACGTCACGAATGCTTCGCAGCCACGGATTCAGGATGCCCAGATCTTCGGCCATCATGGCCGCCTTGACCCCGCCGCAACCGTAGTGGCCGCACACGATGATGTCGGTGACATGCAAATGCGTGACCGCGTACTTGATCACCGCCATAGCATTGATGTCGGTATTGGGAACGACATTGGCAATGTTGCGATGGACAAACAACTCGCCGGGCTGGGCACCGATCATGTCTTCGGCCGTCACTCGACTATCTGAACATCCGATGTACAGGACGTCAGGATTCTGGCCTTTGGCAAGATTCCTGAAATAATCCTTATCGCGACTGAGTTTCTCGTCGATCCAGTGCTGGTTGTTTTCAAAGATTTTGTCGAAATCCATGGTTGCTTCCGTAATCGCTGAGTGAAGTTACACCCGCCAGGGGACGGCTCGAATCTATGTTGAAAGTCCAGCAGTCGTCAAGCGGACTCGCGAGCGCCACGCGTCCCGGCTCGGTAACGGTGGTAAACTTGAAACCCGGCGGACGCAGATCGAGTAGACAAGGTCACCCTCTCTCCGGGGAGGGTCGAGCGCAGCGAGGGGAGGGGTCCTGGTTCTGTTTGCTTGAAAAAAAGTCCAACCCTCCCCGGTCGCCCCTGCCAGGAAGGTCGAGTCCCCATTCATCGGGGCCAGTGGAGGGCGACGATGCGACGGCAAAAAGCACCGACACCACTTTTTTACGCGTCCATGACAAGGGAGAAACAGGAATGATCAAGCGATTCGTTCACGGCAAATCACTTTGGCAAGACGCGTTCGCCTTGGTAATGGCCGTCACGTTGATGATGCTGGTTACCAGTGGTTGTCAGGCCCAGCAAACCGACGAGGAAAAAGTTTCCCGCTTTGGCGAATACTCGGGCTACTCCGAAGGCCGGTTTGACGAGTGGATCTGCAACTCGCAATACATTGAGATGCGGGATGGCGTCAAACTGGCCATCGATGTCGTGCGGCCAGCCGTTGATGGCGTCGCGGTCGATGAAAAGTTTCCCGTCGTATGGACTCACTCCCGCTATCATCGAGGTCCTCAGGCTCTGGCATCCCGGTTCGGGATGGCGGGCGAGATCAAGTCGTTGGTGGACGCCAACCCGGACCTGCAACGACTTGTGAAACACGGTTATGTGATCGCTGCTGTGGGCGTGCGTGGTAGCGGCGCATCCTATGGCACATACACCGGCCTGTTCTCACCGGAAGAAACGCGCGACGCGTTCGAGATTACGCAGTGGCTGGCCGAACAACCCTGGTGTGACGGAAACGTCGGAATGCAGGGGGCGTCCTACCTGGGTATGACCCAGTACATGGCCGCCAGCCAGGCACCGCCGGCGCTCAAGGCCATCTTTCCCAATGTGGCCGGATTCGATTTGTACGACGTGATTTACCCCGGCGGTGTTTACCGCCTGGATATGATCCGGCACTGGGACGAGTTAACCGAGCAACTCGACAACGAGTGGCTCGCGCCGCGCGTGGACGCCGATGAAGAGGGCAAGATGCTGGAGCAGGCCGTTGCCCAGCACGAGGACAACTGGGAAGTCGCCATAAACTATCGCAAGGCCAGATTCCGCGATAGCGCTTCAAACGGTTATTCATATCTGACACATAATCCTGCCCCGCACCTCGCGCAAATCAATCACGCGCAGATTCCCGCCTACCACTGGTGTGGCTGGTACGACATTTTTGTTACCGACGCACTCATCTGGTACGCCAACTATCGCGGTCCCCAGCGACTGGCGATTGGCTCGTGGCCCCACGCGGCGACCCCCGACCCACGGGTGATGATGGAACGGATACGTCTTCGCAGCGCCGAGCAACACCGCTGGTTCGATTGCTGGCTCAAGGGAATCGACAACGGCATCATGGATGAGGATCCGATCAACATCGCCACCCTGGATGATCCCGGCGACGCCAGTTGGAGCAGCAGTCCGCAGTGGCCGCTGCCCAAACAGGAATACCACCGGTTTGTGTTCGCTGGCGGTCCATCGGGGAGTGTCGAATCGGTCAACGATGGAACCCTGGTCCATGTCGAGTACAACAACAAGGCGGACGGGGCAGGGGATCGCGACCAGTACGAAATCAATCTGGAAACCACGACCGGTTCCGCCACGCGCTGGGATAATGCGGTCGGAGCCGGAGTTATGAACTATGGTGACATGTCGGAAAACGATGCCCTTTGTTTGACCTGGACCACAGATGTGTTGCCCGAGGATGTCAACATTACCGGTCACCCGGTCGTGACGCTATTTGTGGAAAGCTCGGCCGGCGACGCGGACTTCTATGTGCTGCTCGAGGAAATCGATGCCGACGGCAAGTCACATTATGTGAGCGAAGGTGTCCTGCGGGCTTCGCACCGGGACGTGTCGCCGGCGCCGTGGAGCAATCTCGATTTGCCTTTTCAGCGAAGTTTTGCCGCAGACCAGCGGGAACTCGATTCCGGTGTCGTAATGAAGCTGGAAATGGACCTGCACCCCGTTTCCAATATTTTCAATGCGGGCCATCGCATTCGGGTCGCCATTATGGGAGCCGATCGCGACAACACCGAACCGCCTCCCGTTTCCCCCGGTACCACGATCACCATTCATCGCAGCGCCGAGTATCCATCCGGCATTCAGTTACCGGTGGTTGGGAGGTAGCAGGTAGTAAGGTGGTTCAGACACCCTGACCGTAGCGGTGGCTTCCAGCCGCCGACCAGGAAGGATGGCTTACTCTGCGACTTTGCGTTTCCGCCAGACATCGCGTTTCTCGGTACGCCTGCGCCTTGCTGCCAGCCACAGCATTCCCAATCCAATCACCCCACAACCACCCGGCTCGGGAACGGCTGCCTGCATATAGTTCCAAATCAGGTTATGCACCTGGGGATCATCATCGATATTGGTGTGCGTGAAGATGGTGTCTGGAAAACGTTCTTCGACGTTAATGTTGATGGCCCCCTCAACGAACGTCTCGCCTTGCGGTTCCAGCGGGCCGGTGGATATCTGGAAAAAATTCACACCGGTTTCCACATTCTCCGGCAATACGTCGTCAGGCAGCCCAAACGGAATATCCACGGAATCGATTTGGAAACTCGCATCGACCGTGATGCCGGCGGGCAGCAAATCCAGTTGGGCCAGTCGAATCATCTGATTGCCGCCCCAACTGTGACCGACCAGAAACAGGGCATCGACATCGCTGAAGCTGTTGATGAAATTGAAGGCGTCCGACCGCTCAAACCACTGAAAGACCTCGCTGGAGTACGTCAAAGCAGGAAACCCGGCCGCAAAGCGGCTGGCCAGCGTGGCATCGAGCGCTTCCATACCACTGGGACTGGACTCGCTAAATCCGGTAAACAATACCGTCACAATGTCGCCGCGCGCCGGATTGGAAGTGCACAGCACGGTTGCCAATATCACCAGCGACAGGAAACGTCGCGTCGATGTTTTCACAGAATTCATAGCTAACTCACGCCTGGTATCTCACTCCCCCCTTTTTCAAAGGGGGGCAGGGGGGTTCTTCTCCCCGCGCGCCTGCTTGTTGGCTGTTTCAGAAAATTCACTCGGGCCGCCTGCGCCCGTTCAGAGAGAATGGAGATCATCATCAAACCATACTGAACCCTTGTTGTCAAAATGCGGCTGGGGGGCATTCCGGCCGTAGCGGTGGCTTCCAGCCGCCGTCCTTGAATTTCTTCCTCGTCCCTCGCGCCTCTTACCTCTTACCTCTTACCTCTTACCTCTCAACAAATTCCGTCAGCACCTCCCGCTCCCGCACCAGATACCACTCACCAATCTTCTGCACCAGCCGAGCCACAACCTCCGGATGTTCCGCCGCCACGTTGACTTCTTCACCGGGATCGTTCGCCAAGTCAAACAGCTGCGGCCGTTTTTCGGTTCGCGGATGCGTT
>CAMYKF010000209.1 GCA_947258905.1 uncultured Pirellulaceae bacterium
GCACTTTTTGTGTAGCTGAGCGAGGCCCTTCGCTCAGCAGATGTCGGATTCACCGTGATTTGATTTTTGAAAAGCCGATAATCGCAACCATCCGGTCGGACATGCTGCCTGGCGAACGAAGGGCCTCGTTCGCCTACATCACGGCACGGGAATCGACAACAGCAAACCAGCGTTTCGATTCTTCGTCAGGGTCAACCGTTTCCGGTTCCCGTAACATCGGTTGATGCGTCCTCAGAGGATTCGTCAGGTGTACCCTGATCGGCCTCTGCACTGGAGGAGTCGTGCGAATCAGCCGCTGCGGAGGCCTCGGACAAGTTCTGCGACTTGCGCTCGAGACGCCGTTGTCGTTTGGCCTCCGCTTTCCGCTTCTTCTCCCTTTCGCGTTGCATTTTGGCGAATGTGTTTTGGTTTCTGGCGATGGTGGGCCCCTTCCTTTTTAGTAATAGATATCAGCGATGTGAAATCATCCAGCATATGGTTAATGAGTTTTCCGGAGTACCGAGGCTAGAGCCAGTTTCAAAACGGCAGGCGAGTCCCGGCGCTCCAGGACTCGTGTTGCTCTGTTTTCTCGGTCTCGGAGAGACCGAGCTACCGCAGGAAACAGGGTTTTGAAAATACTTCCAATGTTATCGCGACTTTTGCCGCTGAGCGGCGGTGGGTCTGGACGAACGATTTCCACGAGTGCCCCGGTAACTCCGTCGTGACCGCCGCCGCGATCCCGTGGTGCCCGCGGTTGAAGCGTTCTGGCGATCCCCGGAGTGCCGATCGTCGGCGCGGGAAGTGTTAACCACCGGCAGCTGTTTCCGAATCAGCCGCTCGATGGAACGCAACATCGCGCGATCCTCGGACGTGCACAACGAAACAGCCATCCCATCGGCGCCGGCCCGGCCCGTTCGGCCGATCCGATGCACGTAGCTTTCCGGTTCCATGGGCATGTCGTAGTTAATCACATGCGTGATACCGTCGATGTCAATGCCTCGCGATGCCACGTCGGTGGCCACCAGAACGTTGACGTGACTCTTTCGAAACGCTTCCAGGGCTTTTTGCCGGGCCCCCTGCGACTTGTTGCCGTGAATCGCTGCGGTGCGGAATCCGGCGATGTCCAGTTTTTTGGCCAACACGTTGGCGCCTCGCTTGGTTCGTGTGAAGACGATGGCTCGCTCGACCGAGGCCTGTTTCAACAAGTTCCGCAAAGTCGACAATTTGTTCGACTTGTCGACCATGACAATTTGCTGCTCAATCAGTTCTACCGACGGTCTTTTTGGCGTGACGTTGACCGACGCGGGATTGTACAACAGTTGTTTGGAGAGCTCGCGAATCCTCGGCGGCATGGTCGCCGAAAAGAACAGTGATTGGCGTTCACGAGGCAGCCGGGCGATGATTTTCCTGAGCTGCGGCATGAATCCCATGTCGAGCATCCGGTCGGCTTCGTCGAGAATGAGGATCTCGATGTCCCGCAAGTCAACGTGCTGTTGATCCATCAGGTCGACCAGGCGACCCGGCGTGGCAATCAAAATGTGAGCGCCCTTCCGCAGCGCCGCCACTTGTTTCACCTGACTGACGCCGCCGTACACCAGCGCCTGCCGGACCGACAGGTACTTGCCGTAAATGCGGAAACTCTTATCGATCTGGATGGCCAGTTCGCGAGTCGGTGCCAGAACCAGCACCAGTGGTCGACCGCGTTTGGCCGGCATCTGTTCCCTGCCCAGATAATCGAGGGTGGGCAGGGCGAAGGCGGCGGTTTTGCCGGTTCCGGTTTGCGCACAGCCGAGGATGTCCTGACCGGCGAGGGCTGCGGGAATGGTCTGGGCCTGGATAGGCGTGGGGATCTCGTAGCGTTGTTCTGCCAGCACGCGTTGCAGCGGTGCCAACAAGTCCATGGATTCAAAAGGCATCTGACAAGTTCTTTCTTCTTGAGCTAACGACAAGGCGTTTTCTCTTTGCTGTGAGTAGGGAATCGGATTCCCGGTGGTTCGCCGTCGTCTGGCGATACGCGCGAGTGGTATCGAGACGCTTCATGGGCGGGATCAGGGGTTGTGTCGGTCGACGGCCTTTTATTGGGCGGTATTCCGAAACTTCTTTCTTTCGGAGTCGACATTCAGGATTCCGAATAACAAGAAAAAGACGGAATCAATTCGTCGCAAGGACGAAGCGGCTTTCCAGCGCGGTTAACACAACCGATAGTTGGCAGCGGTGGGCGAAAATTCAGGATTCGCCGTGCGAGAATCCGGGTATCCAACCCGGCACTTGTTCTCGTGGTCGGGATCCGCCAGTTACTAATAACGGCGTTTCAAATTCATTCCGACCCAATACGAGGCAGCAAAAAAATGCCTCGTTGCGTGAGAAGAGTACCTCCAACCGGGCCCGCGGCCAAGGGCAAAACACCCGGATCGCGTTATTCGACGCGGAAATCGTGGTTGTTTCGGCTGGTATTGACGGTCCCTGAAGGCGGGGAAGAAGTCAATGGACTCAAAAGACTGTTTGGGAAGATTCGCCGTGTGGGCAGGAATACGCGTGGTCCCGGCCCCTCGTTGGACATACAATATTTGCACGTTCAAAAAATACAACTTGACAACCAACAGCACTTTTTCATCGTCCGGGACCGGATGGCCAAAGTCCGTATTACCAAACAGGATTTCCTCAACGACTCGCAAGGCAAAACGTTTGTCGACGTGGCCGAGGATCTCCGGCAACCGTTCGACGTCGTGCTGGAGTTTTTTAGTGACGCGGGCCGCCAGCGACGCATGGAAGAGTCTGAATTACACCATGATCGCGCCCCGTTGGCGGGAGTCGTGCGGGAGCTTGAATCACAGCCGGTGATTGACCGGTTTTTGAATGTTGCCAAGGTGCGTCGCAACACACGATTTCGCCAGGCAATTGGCGTCGTGGTGCGAATCATTATGGAACGCAAGGGCTGGCAGAAAACAGGACGCAAGGGATCGCTGGGTGTGCGGGCAGCAGGCGCCTCGCGGACTCCGGCCCACAATACCGGCGGCCTGGCGTTTTGGTTTGTGCGTGCCGAGAGATATGAACTTCCCGGCCGGGCGGCATTTCCTTCCGTGCGGGAACGTTGTCGAAAACTGGAATCCGAAAAAGCCCGGCGAGCTCGCAAAAGCAGCCGCAGCGGCCGTTCCGGATAATTTTGGCGGGAATGACATCATCCACCAACCCGGTGGGTGTCGTGAAGCAGAGCAGATCCGGTCGCACATCGTGACCGTGTTTGAATGGGATGAATACGTTGAACCGTGCGCAACCGGTGCAATTGATTGCGGGGAGAGATCGATGATGAACTATGAATAGCCTCAGCCAATTCGCACTGTCTCCGGTGTGGACCGTCACAGCGATTTTGGCGTTCCTGTTCCTGCTGTTCATGCTGGCCCTTGTTTACAGGTTTGGTTCACTCTGGATTCAGGCCTGTTTGACCGGAGCCGACGTAACGTTTCTCAGCCTGATTGGCATGAGCCTGCGTCGCGTGAATCCCGCCATGGTCGTGCAGGCGAAAGTGATGGGTTGTCAGGCAGGTCTGAATATCGATCGACAACACGGTATGAACACTGCGGCGCTCGAGGCGCACGCGCTGGCTGGCGGCGACGTGAGACGGGTTCTCAGCGCCATTATTGCCGCGCGGCAAGCGGGAATGGATCTGGATTTTGACCGGGCCGCTGCCATGGATCTGGCCGGACGAGACGTGCTGGATGCGGTCAGCACGAGTGTGTCACCCAAAGTGATTGACTGCCCCGAAAGACGCACGGGAGGCAAACAGGTACTCAGCGCAATCGCGCAGGACGGAGTGGAACTTCGTGTGCATGCCAGAGTCACCGTTCGAACCTGCCTGGACCAGCTCATTGGCGGAGCGACCGAGGAAACCATCGTTGCCCGAGTCGGGCAGGGGATCGTCAGCGCCATCGGCTCGGCGATAACCCATATGCAGGTGATGTCTCAGCCGGATCAAATTTCCAAAAACGTACTCGAACGCGGGCTCGATGCGAGTTCGGCGTTTGAAATTGTCTCGATTGATATCGCCCAGATCGATGTCGGGGAAAACATCGGCGCAAGATTACAGTCAGAACAGGCGGAAGCAGATACACGAATGGCTCGAGCGGTCGCCGAGTCACGTTTGGCAGAGGCAATTGCCCTGCGTCAGGAAATGCTGGCGAAAGTCACGGCTCGCACAGCGGAACGTGTCCTCGCGGAAGCCATGGTTCCTGTCGAATTGGCGGAGGCCTTTCGACGAGGTCAGTTTGACCCGGATAGTCCACCGGAATCGGGCTACCCCAAAATCCGACGCCCCGCCTGAAAAAAAGCCTTTGACGAAAGCGAAGACGACAAAATGAGTTTAATGGATTGGCTGAAGACACGATTTACGTCGCGGGGCAGAGTCGTGTCGGTTTATCGGCAAGGAATTGAAATGGCCAAAATCAAGGATCGAACCGGAGCGATCAAAGCCTACACGGCGGTCATCGAAATGCCCGATGTTCCCCGGGATTTGCTGGCCATGTCCCTGTTCAATCGCGGGCTGGTACTGGTTGCGGGCGGCGACTCCGACAAGGGGAGCCGGGATCTGGATACCGTTTCTGCGATGGATGACGCGCCGGAACGTGTCAGGGAATTGGCTCGCCAGAAATTGATCCGAATGAAAAAACGAAATCCGCAAAAACCAGGGTAAAACCCCTGTAATGAATTAAGTGCCGATCAGCGTGCAAGGAGCCTCGATATCGGCGATGATGAAAAAGAAGCGCTCG
>CAMYKF010000210.1 GCA_947258905.1 uncultured Pirellulaceae bacterium
ACGGGACCCAATACGTCAGGCCGGTTTCCGATCGTTTGTCAAAGTGTTTTGACTAGATCAACTGTGACAGCTGATCCGTCAAACCACCGTCACCCAGGTTGATTCGCAGGTTCGTGCTACCGGCAACCTTTTCCAGGACTTCCAGTTCACGCAACCGCATCAACGTTGGGTTGGCATCCAGCAACTTGGCCGTGTTGGCCTGGCTGCGGATGGCGGCCGTTTCTTCGCGCCGCGCGATCAAGTTCGCTTCGGCAGCCTTCCTGGCCTCCGTGACGCGGTTCATCAACTCCTTCATGTCACCTGGCAGGATGATGTCGCGGATACCCAGCTGGATCACCTCGACACCCAGTTCCATTGCCCGGGCAGCAAGTTGCTGTTGAACCTGGCTGGCCAGTGCGTTCTTGTCTTGCAGGAACGCGTCCAGTTCGTACTGGCCGACCACTTCCCGCAATGCCATCTGGGCAGCGCGGTACAGTGCCTGTGCGAAGTTGTCGCTTGAGCTGATGCTGCGGCGAGGGTCCGTCACGCGGAACGTCAATACGGCGTTCAATCGCAACGTCACCTTGTCGGACGTCATCAGTTCCTGGCCGGAAACGTCCAGCGCCTGTTCGCGCGTGTCGATTTCCACCAGTCGCGTTTCCGCCATGCCACGCCAAAAGGCGTAACGACCTGGCAGCACCGTGTCCTCGTAGCGACCGTCGACAAACAGCACACCCACGTGGTCACGCTGGACCGTGCATACGTCCAGTGCCAGTTCCGCGCCGGCGGAGCGCGTAATCACGGCGAATTCGTCGTGGCGGAATCGCGTCTGCCGCGCGTCGACGACTTCCACACGTACGTCGCGGACCATCGTCCACAACGCGTACGCACCTGGTCGCAGGATGCGGGCAAAGCGGCCGTCGATCCACAACAGGGCGCGCTGGTAGTCACGCAGGTCGAGCGCAATAGCGTGGTCCTTCAAGGCGCCGGAAGCGACGATGTCGTCAATCTGTTCGTGCTGGAACACCACATCACGCAGCGACGTGATCAACACTTCCACGCGACCAAATGGGTCCAGCACCCAGTGCCGGCCAGCATCCAGAAATCGCGCGAATGCGCCGTCGCGAAACAGCAAACCGATGTGGTTGGCGTCGATGTGGTAGCGTCGGATCATTGTGAATTTTCTGTTCCTCTGAAAAGTGATTCGAGTAGCGGAAAGCGGTTGCAATAAGGACTGCGCGGTTGCTCAACGGTTCGCGAAAAAGCCCGGGCTCGCCTGGTCTGTAGCCAAAGTCATGAGAGGATCATGCGCTTTTTTCAACCTCTCCCATGATTGGGAGAGGTCAGGACCCGCTTTAAGCGGGGCCTGGGTGAGGGCTGATGGACTGGATAACGATTGATGGGGCCTACAATTTAAAACGACGCAACGCTCCCCCTCATCCGGCCTGCTCCCGGCGCGCCGGGATTCTCCCCCAAGGGGAGAAGGCCTGCGGAAAAGCGCAAGATCCTCGTGAGACTTTGGATCGGCGGATGCTGTGGAAGGTCGTCAAATCTCTCACGAGATTTGCTACGTGAATTTCCCCCGCTAACGCTGCAGGTTTCCTGTCATGCGCAGAAACAAAGGGAAAGACCAAAAGAAAAGAGTCCTTTGGCCTGCGGTGAAGGATTCCGATCACACGCCACGGGGCGGAATGAAGTGGTGACGATCGCCGTTCGCTGTGTCCACGACATGCTGCCTGCCGGAGGTTGGTCGCCGGGACGATCAACGAGTCCGCAGGTGTCCTGCCGCTTGTCACAGGGTCGGGCGATCGCCCTGATCAACATTACAGGGCCACGCCAGCGTGCTGCCGGGCCGGCACAACCACGCGACTTGCCATCCGGAGTTTCGGACAGGCCGGGACCTGCCACCCACATCCATCCGGCGCATCGGCGGCCGACCGGCACAGCCGATCAGTCTCAATCGCCACAGGCCTCCGGATCCTGGTGAGGCTAATCGCCTCGGAGACTCGGCTCATCACAAACCGTGTCGGAGTCGGTACGGGAGTCGAACCCGCAACATCCAGATGAATGGTCTGGGGCTCTACCATTGAGCTAACCGTGCTACACCGTTGGGTTGAACCTGTTCACGGAACACTGCGGGCCGAGTCAGTAACGACGGCCGCAGCGCCGCCGGGACGATGCAACACGAATCAGGAGAGCACAGAGGTGCGGGAGGTTCGCCGGAAGACGCAGAACATGGCTGCCGATTGCCCGGATGACGTGGATTGGCCTGTATTGGCAGCGGTGACAGTCAGGCCGGTTGCGCTGGAGGGTGCCAGCCTGCGGCAGGCAAATTCCAGGCATTCTCGACGCGCGCAGGAACCCCCAAACCTACGGTTTTCTGGACTCTTTTCGTTTAAGGGAGCGATTCCAGTGAAATCGAAAATCAGGTTTGCGGCCATTGGTGTTCTGGCGATTGCGGGCATTTGCCTTGTTCCGGCCATGTGGAATGGATCAGGTGAATCCGAGTCGGCGGTTTCGGAGCGCCTCCAATTCGATTATCCGGAAGAGTGGACACGCATGCGTCTTCCACAAATTCCCGACGGTCGTGTGATCTCACAGGGAGAAGGCAATCTGCAGCGAGGATTCTACTTTGACGTCGCTGTGGATCGCTCGCCCGAGGGAGTCGCAGAATTCTTCGAGCAGGAACTGCATCACCGCTGGTTTAATTTCTTTCTGGCGGACCTGACCGACGACGGCCGCTATCTAAACCAGTTCAGTTCGTCGGACGTGCAAATCACGATCAATGCCTTGCCGTCGGCCGGAAAATCAGATCACTCCAACGTGCGGATCAGTATGAAGACGCCCCGTCCCGCGCAGGCTCCGGCCAGTTTTAGCTCCGTTCGTGCGGACTAAACTGGTCCCCGTCAGAATCGGAGCGCCCGGCACCTTGAAGAAGACCTGTTTTTAGCGGCAGCGCGCAAGCCCGCCGGTTCATTCTGTGTTGTGATTAGGACCGCAGGTCTCGCGCCCTTCCACTACTCTTCGCTGCAAAGACAAACAGCAAGGACACGCTTTGACAGAAGCGCACCTTTCGTATTGTGGTCCTGTTCAGTTTGAAGACGAGGCCTGGGTCGCACCTTCGATTTCCGTGTCGCGAGGAACTGCTGGAAATCCAGCTACTTTTTTCAGCCAGCCATGCCAGACTATTCGAATCCGCCCTGGGTGACGGCAGTGTTCACATCGTCTGCAATGTCATCGAACATCGAAGAGGTTTGGGTTCCCACGCTCTGAATAGCCACGAAGCAGACGGCGACGATCAGTGCCAGCATTACCGCGTACTCCACGGCCGTGGGGCCGTCTTCGGCTTGCAGAAATCTCTGGACTTTGGCAAGGATGGATTGCATGATGATTTGCCTGATAACAAGGGTCCGTTAGGCACGCAAAAGATACGCCGGTGTGAAACCCTACGACATCAATGGCCCGGGTCAAATCGAAATTCCGGTTGCAGCGATTATGAGGCTTGGCAAACAAATAAAGCCCGGCCAAAGCCGGGCTTGTTGCACATTTACGCACCGATTTTCCGTCAAATGCGGCGACGCTTCAGAAACGCGATGGCTCCGAGCGCCAGCAGAGCTGTGGTTCCAGCCGGTTCGGGAATCGACGGATTGACCGAGCCAAACGTGGTCAACGTAGGATCCAGAGTCCACGGCGGCGCGGTGTTCGCAAACTTGGTTCCTCCCGCGTCGAAGACTTCCCCATTGTTGACCATATACCAATCACCCGTGTTTCCTTCGCGGAAGATGATTTCCGGTTCGTCGCCGGTGAATGCCGAGTTCGGCACTACCACCAAATCGGTGCCGCCAAGTTGGGTACCATACAGGAAGTCGACCGTGGACCCGGCCCCGTCGGTGACTCCAACAGCGTCCATCACAGTGCCCCAAAAGGAAAAATCGTCGATGGTGCCGTCGTTGTTGGTGTCCACGTCCGTCGTATTGATCGTACCGGTAAACGTATCGGTCAGAATGTACGTCATGGTGGGGTTTTCGAAATCGCTGAAAGATACCGAAGCGAACCCGTTGGCATCATAGGTTCCGGTGATGTTGGCACCGTCGTCAATCAAACCGGGGGTCGTCGTGCCTTCACCTTCGATCGCCAAAAACCACAAATCGAATGCGGCGTTGGGCGTACCGGTGATCTCAACGGACTGCTGCGCCGGATCGCTTCCGGAAGGGTTGGGTTCAAATTCATTGATCAAATCGCCATGCGCGAGAACTGGCAGCGACAGGACGAGGGCGAATACGAGGTATCTCATAACTTGGTTCCGGTGTGTAGCTTGGGGCCGATCAATTGAGGCAAAGGTGACGGGGGCGATTTTATAAGTTGGGGCTGTAGGCCAATTCAACAACCCGTATTGTCAAGAATCCAAAAATAATGTTGAGAACCGGGCCAAATCCTCATGAAAATTCATTGCGCAAGCCCTTTTCTGCTATTTTGGCTCGCCGCACTGGTGGCATGCCCGGTTCTCAATCCGCAACAGAAAGAAGCGGGCGAGGAAGCCGCCAGCGCGAATCAGGACGTGCCGGACGGTTTCGAAATTCAGAGGCTGGAACTGGGTGGTGAGATTCTCAAGCCGGTGGACTGGAAGTTTTCGTCACGCAGCCAGGGTGGAACGCTCGTCTACAAACTGTGGGAACCGTTACCCGACGGCTCGGACCAGTTCGATACCGGACTGACGATCAACATCGTCACCAACGTGGAAGCCGCCGGCACCACGCCAGGT
>CAMYKF010000211.1 GCA_947258905.1 uncultured Pirellulaceae bacterium
TGACTACCACTTCGCCTCGGTCAACCGCGACGAGGAGGTGGAGGACGGTAAAAACCTGATCGGTGAAGGTGCCGTGCCGCAACTGGTGCTGTACGAAAAGAAAGATGGCGTATGGCTTTCACGCAGTGTCAAGGGATTCCAGACGGTCGAACAGGTGGAATCTTTCCTTGTGCCCGCCACGCACGTCAGCACGACGGCCCCGGTCGCTCAGGACACCCAGGCGGCTCCTCAGAGCACCTATATCGCCCCGGACTCCTATGTGACTTCCCCGCAACCGACGACGACCTATCCGGTCATGTCGCAACCATCCACGATGGGAACGTACAGCTATCCCACGCAAAATACCGTGCCGATGAACTATAGTGCCCCGATGAGCGGGTACGGTGGCTTCTCGGGCGGTTATTCCGGTGGTGGTTTCTCCAGTGGTTTTTCCTCGGGCGGATGCTGAGGGTGAGCCCATCGCTCACCGGTCGGTGAGTAACGACTTACGGCCCGTCGCGAATTGCGGCGGGTTTTTTTGTGCGCTGCCAACGTGGGGCAGGCTTCCAGCCTGCCAGTTCTTGTGCCTGCCTACGTGGCGCAGGCTTCCAGCCTGCCAGTCAGCACGACAGGCAAGATGCCTGCCCCACGAAAACGTCCAGCGCTGCGCCGGACTGTCCCGTTAATAAATCCGCACCTGCGTCTGCGTCCTTGGCGATTCGCGGGCGAATTGCGATAATCTCGACGAATGCACGCTTGATGCGTGCGGGAGATTCGTCAAACGCGGAGTATCAGATGGACAAACCGAAATGTGCGGGGACCGCCCCGATCTCGGTGGAACTGGAAGCCGGCAAGAAATATGCATGGTGTACATGCGGCCTATCCGAAAAGCAGCCGATGTGCGATGGCAGTCACGGCCACGAAGGATGTGAATTCCGGCCCCAGGTATTCACGGCTGAAGCTGATGAAACGGTTTGGTTCTGCACTTGCAAGCAAACCAGCAATCCGCCGCGTTGCGACGGAACTCACAACACGATCGAACCCGCCGGCCAATGACCGGCAGCAAGCCCTTCGACCAATCGAACGACTTGCGGCCTCAATCCATTACCTCTCATTGAGAACAACATGACCACCCAGATTATCGCGGCTCGCCGAGGCGAAATTACCCCACAAATGGAATTCGTGGCCCAGCGCGAACAGCTCGGCGTTGACATCGTGCGCGACGAAGTGGCCGCAGGCCGCCTGGTAATCCCGGCCAACCATGTGCACCTGGCGGGTCGACTCGAGCCGATGGGCATCGGCATCGCTGCCAAATGCAAAATCAATGCCAACATTGGCAATAGCGCGGTTACCAGCAATGTCGGCGAGGAACTCGACAAGCTGCATATGGCGGTGCACTACGGCGCGGACACCGTGATGGATCTGTCCACCGGCAAGGACATCGACCGCATTCGGGCAGCCATCATCGAAGCCTCGCCGGTACCGATCGGCACGGTACCCATTTACCAGATGCTGGAGGAACTGGGCGGCGACATCGAGGACATGCGTGCACAGCACTTCCTCGACATGGTCGAACATCAGGCCAAGCAGGGAGTCGATTACATGACCATTCACTGCGGCGTCATGATGGAACACCTGCATCTGACGACGCGACGCGTGACCGGCATCGTCTCGCGCGGCGGCTCGCTGATCGCCAAGTGGATGATGGTGCACCGTAAACAGAACCCGTTGTACGAACACTTCGACGATCTGTGCGACATCATGCGTCAGTACGACGTGACGTGGTCCCTGGGTGACGGCTTGCGACCCGGCAGCATCGCTGACGCCAGTGACGAAGCCCAGTTTGCCGAGTTGGAAGTGCTGGGCGAGTTAACAAAACGCGGCCAGGACAACGGCACCCAGGTGATGGTCGAGGGCCCGGGTCACATTCCCATGCACGAGATCGAGATGAACATCAAAAAGCAGATTGAGATCTGCAACGGTGCTCCGTTTTATGTACTCGGTCCGCTGGTGACTGACGTGGCACCCGGCTACGACCACATTACCAGTGCCATTGGCGCGGCGATGGCCGGCTGGCATGGCGCCGCCATGCTGTGCTACGTCACTCCCAAGGAACATCTCGGCCTGCCAAATGCCGACGATGTGCGGGAGGGCGTCATTGCCTACAAGATTGCCGCTCACTCAGCCGATGTGGCCCGCGGTCGCCCCGGCGCGCAGGATCGGGATGACGCGCTATCGAAGGCCCGCTTTGAATTCGACTGGAAGGAACAGTTCCGTTTGTCACTGGATCCGGAAACGGCTCAGGCCTATCACGACGAGACGCTTCCTCAGGAGACTTTCAAGAGCGCGCACTTCTGCAGCATGTGCGGCCCCAAATACTGCTCGATGAAAATCACCGAGGACATCCGCAAAATGGCTGCCGCAGAAGGTCCACTGGTGCCGCTCAAGACAACCGGAGACGACTAAATAAAACCACATACGTTCCGTGCGCTGGTGCTCTCCCTCAGGCTTCCGCCGTGAGCTCAGCCGAACGGGAGAGGTCACAGGTCCCCGGGGGAGAAGGGAGGGAAAGCGCACCGGATAACCACCGAATTGCCGGAAATGAGCCAGCTGGTTTACAAGATCGTGGACGCCGATTTATGGGAAAGCGCGCGCCAGTCGGGCAGCTTTCGGGGGGCAGGTATTGACGCTGAGGATGGCTTTATCCACTTGTCCGCAGCGAATCAGGTACAGGAAACCGCGCGTTTGCATTTTGCTGGCCAGGCGAATCTGGTACTGGTTGAATTCGACGCCAATCAGCTGGGCAACGATTTGCGCTGGGAAGCGTCACGCGGCGGGCAATTGTTTCCGCATTTCTACGGGGAGATACCGGTCCAGATGGCGGGCCATATCTGGCCGCTGCCTCTGAATGAGGATGGCATTCCCGTGTTGCCGGAGTTGAATGGATGACCGGGACTCCAAAAGGCGCGGCAATGCAGAGCTACGCACCGACCGAATTGTGAATGGTGAAAAGAGCTTCTGAGGCAACGACTGGCATCAACCACCCCGAAACTCTTCCAGCGGAAGCTCCAGAATCGAGATGCCCTCGGCACCTTTCAGTTCCCATAGTCGCTGGTAGGCCCGGGTGACCAGTTGCTTGCGCCCGGCGACGTAGTCAGGATCGAGCTGCTGCAGTCCCATTTCGCCCTCGACATATACCGTCTCGAAACGCGCGTCGTCGATGAACTGGGCCAGCAGGGGATTGCAGCGAATGTGCCGTTCGGGCGTCGTATGCAGCACTTCCGGATCAACCTGGCCCAGCACGTAGCGCAGGTACAAATCGCTATCCACCATCGACTCGACGTCCTTGCCGCAGACATGGCAGATGTAGCCTTCGTCACATTTGGCCATGGGGTGTACCCGGGAGGTTACCATTGAATCCGTCACGGGGAGAGTCGCCGTGCGGAGCGCAAGTCGTTTCAGAGCAATGCCTTATTGAATGCGGCAGATTTGTTGTAGCACGAAATGTTTGACGATGACAATGGGCGTCCATAGAATGTGTCGCTCGCTACAGGGCATGGACGGCAAATTTCTTGCTGACAGGCACCCACCGCGGCTCGCCATGTTGCTGAATGAACAGGTAGGAACAGATGAAGAAATCAGAGATGAAGCCTTTCAAGGAGATGTTGGTGCAGTTGCGAGCGCGGCTCCGCGGCAACGTCTCCACGCTGGCTGATGCGGCGCTGGCCAAATCGGGTGGCACGGGCGGCGGCAGCGGCTCGGCGGTCCCCAGCCATATCGCCGATATGGGCAGCGACACCTACGAGCAGGACAACACTTTGCGGTTGATGGACAACGAAGGCGAGGTGCTGGGTCAGATCGAAGGCGCTCTTGAACGGATTGAAGATGGTGATTATGGTTCCTGCGTGGAGTGCTCGGGACGGATTCCCAAGATGCGTCTCAAGGCCATTCCTTACACACCCTACTGTGTAAAGTGTGCATCCGAGATTGAATCATCCAGCCGCTATTAGTCACGCCGAATCAACACAACGACAGGACGATCGATTGCCCGTCAATCGGTACGTCCTTTTTTTCTTGTTGGCGGCCGGCGGCCTGGCGGCCGATCTGATTACCAAGTCGCAAGTCTTCAAGCACCATTTTGATCCACTGGATTCGTCGGTCAGCCACTGGTGGATTGACGGCGTCTTCGGCATCCAGACCTCCTTTAACGGTGGAGCCCTGTTTGGTATTTTTCAGGGTGGCAGTTTCTGGCTGGCCGCATTGTCGCTGGTAGCCCTGTCGGCCATTTTGATCTGGATGTTTGGTTTCAAGCTCGCGCGGAGCCCTTATCTGACGGTGGCCCTCGGTTTGATCACCGGCGGTATCCTCGGAAACCTGTACGACCGCATGGGATTTGGCTATGTGCCGCTTCATCCCCAGGAAACCATGTACCATGTGCGCGACTGGATTCACTTCCGCCTGGAAGGCGTGCCGTTCTTTAATCCCTGGCCAAATTTCAATATCGCCGACAGCCTGCTGGTGACCGGCGCAATCATGCTGTTCTTTTACGCCTTGCTGGTGCCCGCACATACTCACTCGGAAAAAACGGAAAACGGGGAAACCGCCGAATCTGCGGAAGGCGCCGCTGCCTGACGGCTGCCAGCAGCGCTGGGGAGCTTTCCAATCTTGACGTCTGGTCAGGCGCAAGGGACATTGGTGGGTCGCCTGTGAGATTTCACAATAGCCCGACGCGGCGGCAAGGGAAAAAGATTATCCCT
>CAMYKF010000212.1 GCA_947258905.1 uncultured Pirellulaceae bacterium
CGCTTCCCGGCTGGGCAATACCAAGCAGCAGGCTCCATGCGCTGGCTGCAACTTCCAGCGTGTTGTGCTTGGGCCCGCCGCCGAATTGCAAATGCCTGACATGAACCAGGTACAGAATTGCCCCGGTGACAACGGGTATGGCGTGGCACCAGACCAGTCGCTTGAGTTGTTCCACGGCTGGAATCTCGCGGCGAGTCTGAAAGGCAATGGTCCAAAACAAACACGCCAGAAAGAAGTTCACTGACAACAGATGCGAGACCAGAGACAGTGACGCGAACACTCCGAACATCACAGCAAAAACGAGGCGATCGCGACGGTGAAATCGCTCCAGAAACCCAAAGGCCAGTACGGCAAACAGAATCTGCATGGCGTAGCCGCGTGCCTCACTGGCGTAATGCACATGGACATGGGAGAACGCGATGAGCAGTGCGCCCGCACGCTGGGCAAACACTCCCCACGGTTGCAAGGCCCACCAGACCGCCGGCACCGTCAGGATACCCGCAATGATGGCTGGCAGCCGGTACAGCAATTCGCTGTTATGCTTGCCCAGCCAGTACACCCACAACGTGTTCAGATAATGATTGTTGTCATAATTGAATTCGGTGAACGTGCCGCCCGGTCCGCTCATCTGGCTGGCCATTTCCACCGAGATGATTTCGTCGAACCACAAATTGTTGGTCGCTGCGCTAAACCGCAAGACTCCTGCCACGATTATCGCGGCCAGCAGCCACACCCATCCTTCCGCAAGGATTTTTTTCGCCTGCATCGTTCGCCCTTGTTAGAATCTGCCTCCATAAGCATCGGATGCGGTGATCCCGGGTGTTTGAATTTCGCCCAGGCGAACCGGTTTCGCCGACTGGCGGTGACGGGAGATAATGCAAAAACGCTATAACCGTCACGGCTGCCGCTGAGAGGGAGGAAGCGGGAAGAGGGAAGAGGCTGGAGCCAGAGCGTGTGGCAGGCACTCCGGTTCACAATTCAACATGCGTTCTGCGCTATTCACAATTCGAACGCAGAACCCCGGAGCACCAACAGCCAGCTCGCGCGAATATGAACAGGGCTAACCCGCCAAAGGAAGACAACATGACCGCTGCCTACACCAGCCGAATCCATATCGAAAAACACGCTGGTGCCCATCGTACGGCCCGGATCCTGGGCTTTGACGAGCCCGTCCACTTTGGCATTCACGGCGGTATTCGGGAGTTCTACCAGCAGAAATACGGCCGGCAGATATCCGGGCCGGAATACCCGGCGACCCTCGATTACATGATCGCGGGCGTCAACATTGGGTTCCGTGCTGGACCCGAGGGGCATCGACACCGCCAATAACCTGACGGCCACGGTGGAAGGGGTCGTGGAGGAGGTCGACAACGTGCTGACCATTACGCGAATCCACCTGAAATTCGGACTCACCATCACCAGGGGCCAGCAGACGATGGTGGAGCGGGCCCTGAAGAGCTTCGCACAAAAATGCCCAGCCTACCAAAGCGTTAAAGACTGCATTGACTGTACCTGGGAAGCAGAGATTCAGGAAATCGGCGCATAACAGAAATTGAAAGTTTTTTTTCTCTCACTAAAATCCAAGGTTAAATTATTCCCGGCATGAGGCTTTACTGATCGAGCGGAACGATCGGTGACTACCCGATGATGGATCGGTCGCGATTACCACCTGAGGAATCAAATGTCAGAAAACGTGGCTACTCAGAAGCAAGTCCAGCACCAGGACCAACTGCAAAATAACTACATCAATATCGTCGAGCCCGACGAGCACAAAAACGAATTGACGCTGGAATTGCTGGAGTCGTGCACCAACAACTTCGCCAAGCCCGTTGTATTTCGCCAGATGGCTCAATTGCCCGGCAACGTGGCCACACGTGAGTTTCTGGAAGTCAACACGGATGAAAAACTGCTGTGGCGTGAGAAGACCGGCGACAAGGCGGTTGCCTTTCGCAATGAAGAGGGCAAGACCGACTACAACTACGTTTCCGGTTGCGAAGGGACGGCCAGGGAATATCTCGACGAGATTTTCGAAAACAACAAGGACGTCTACTCCCATCTGGGCAACGTATCCAGCGGCTTTGCCGATCTGCATAAGTATTCGTGGGGCGTTACGATTTTTGAACATCTGCGTGAACAGGTGTTCGCCAACGGCTGGTTCAAGGTCCCCGGCTGGGATCTCACTGGACACTGCTTCATCGGCAACAACACGGAAATGTTTGCCGAACCCAACAGGGGCGCGCCCGGCAGCGACTGGCACATGTTCCCGACGCTCAATCTGTTCGTCATGATCGCGGGTCAAAAACGCTGGATGACGCGCCCGCCGATGCCCGGCGATCAGTTCCAGCATCCGGAAGAACTGGTGTTCGCATCTGGTGGTCGCGAGAACCCGGTCGAAGATCGCGAATTCGATACGCTCTATCTGGAATCGGGCGACGTGCTGTTCAATGTGCCCTACGAGTGGCACAAGGTACTCAATGCCCAGGGTCCCAGTGTGGGTGCTGCGTTCCGCATCGTCGATCGGCCGTACGTGGACAACCTGATCGAATCCCCGGCGGTGAAGGCAAACATCAAGCTGCGTGAGATGAACGACGAGTACGGCCACATGGTCACGTCGCTGAAGTACGCGTCATTGGATCCGGTCCGCATGGCCATGTCCCTGAACACGGCCGAGATCATGGTGTGCACCGCGGCCCGCTTCCAGATCTAGGATGGGCATCCAAACAAGAGGGCCGGGTTTCCCGGCCTTTTTCTTTGCGCTGTTGTTGAAAGTCTGGTGACCACGACCTCCCGGTTAGTGAATTGGAGTCGAGAATCTGGAAGGTCCTGCAAACTGCTTTTCTACGTAATGGACGAGGCCACGAGTCCCATCTTGCATGGTGAATCGGGAAGGACTCGTGGCCTCGTCCATTACCCCATCGCCAGATTTTGCTTTTTGAAACGTGCCCTAAATCTGAATCATCTGGTTCTGGTCGAACTCCAGCAGTTCCTCGATCCATACACGGATGTCGTTTTCGTACTCGCTGGCCATGTCACCCTTGACCAGCTGCCGGTGAAAAGCCACGGCACCTTCGTCGAACAATTGTGCCGCTTCGGCACTGGGAAACCGGTCCAGCGGTTCCGGAGCGATTAGGCCACGACACAAAGCCATCAGCAGATCATTGCAGGCAACCTCTTCCGGCAACAGCTCGGGCAATCGACCGACGATGGTTTTCTTCAGCTCGATCAGTTCCTCAAGAGTCCTGGCACTGCTGAACAGCGGCTGGCCTGCCAGCAACTCGACAAGCACATAACCGATGCCGGCCAGATCGCTCAACGGCGTATTGCCTTCGCCCTCCAGCACTTCCAGGGCCGCATAGGCGGGCGTGCAGGCGCGCCGGTCTGGTGGCGATTCCGTATCGAAGGCCGACCCGATGTCAATGATCTTCGCGTGACCGCTGCGTTTCAGCATGATGTTGGCTGGCTTGATGTCTCCGTGCACGATGCCGATCCGATGCAATGCCGCCAAAGCCTCAAGACAGGCGCGGGCGATGGCGACTGCCACGCCAGGTTTGAAACGGGGCTGCAACGGTCCCTGGGTCACCAGCACTTCGTTGATTTCGTTCCAGCGACGCATGCTCACGCGCTCGCGGAAACGAATCAGCATTCGGGGCGTCAACAGCTGACGTAAGTCATATCCCTCGACCCACTCCATGACCATCATGCGAATGCCGTTACGCTCCAGAAAATTCTGGACCTGCAACAGGTTGTCGTGCTGAATACTCGCCACCTTGGCCGACACCTGTCCAATTCGCAACATGTCCCGGCCATACAATTCGGGACTGGCAAAGTGCTCGGGCGAAAAGATCTTCAGCGCTACCGGCAGCGTGAAGTCGTCGGCCCCGCGTCGCTCGGTCAGAAATACGACGCCCTGACCACCAGATCCCAGCATGCGGCGCAACCGCAAGTACGACGTCCAGCTGAGTCGTTTCTCACTAATGATGGACGAATACGTCGCCATCAGTTCCGGACAGGGAGCCTGCTCGTGACCGTCCGCCGGCATGGTCCGAGTCGGTTCGCCCGACTGGTTCAGCCTGATCGAATCGTCGGCAATCAAGAAATCGTCATTCATGGGCAGTTTGCTTCCGTTGATCACAACACGTGCGGGTCTGACACTGCGCCGCGTCAGCAGAAGTCATCTTCACGTCATCCAGTGACAAGTTGGGTCGCTTCCTGAATACGCCGCAAATGCGGCATCTGATGCGTCTTTCCTATCGTAGGCAGACGTGGCCGCTACGGTCCAGACGAAATGCAATTCCTGACGGGAGAAGTCATGTGCGGTCAGCTGGCATCGTCACGCCGAGCGATTTTTCCACCTCATTTTTCAGCCGGCTGCCGGCCAAAAAGCGCTTCAGGTTCTCGATCAACAGATCGGTGACCCGGTCATTGCGGTGCCGCGACTGGGCTCCCACGTGCGGAGTAATGATGACATTGGACAATTCCCACAAAAGGCTGGCGGGCGGCAGCGGTTCGTGGAACGCCACATCCAGCCCGGCACCGGCCAGTTGGCCACTGGCCAGCGCCTCGACCAATGCCTCTTCATCAACCAGACGACCGCGGCCGACATTCACCAGCCACGAACCGCGTGGCATGAGTGCCAGCTCACGCTCTCCGATGATGCGATCGGTAGATTCGTCCAGTGGCAACGTCAGCACCAACACATCGCACTGCGCCAGCAGATCATCCAGTCGGTCGGCGGGCCACAGTTCATCAATCGGGGGCAGCGGCCCGGCGGCCTGCCACAGACTGTGCATGGCATCCGTGGCGATGATCCGCGTGCCCAGAGGCAACAGCAATTCGGCGATACGCTGGCCATTGGCACCGAATCCGAGGATGCCGATCGTCTTGAGATGCAAATCGTCGGTCGGCTGACGTATGTAGTCACGTTCGAGTTGCTGGCGGAAGAACAAGGGCAAGCCGCGGAGCAATCCGTACAACAAGGCCATCGTTTGCTCGGCCACCGAATCACGGAACAAGCCAACGCAGCTGGACACCCGAATGCCGGAGTCAATCACCGGTTCGGTCAGGCAATGGTCCAGCCCGGCAGCCGAGGACTGAATCCACTGCAACTGCCCCGCGTCGACGACCGCTTGCCAGTCAACAGGCACCTTGGCGTGGCCGCAAAAAATATCGGCGGAGGCGATGTGGGCGGCGATCGATTCCTGATCGCAAGGCACCAGATCCATTGGCAGAAATGCACTGCGAATCCGCCGCGCATTTTCGTCGGACAGTTGATAACAGGTAACCAGTTTCAGCGAATCTTGAGGCATTCCGGACAGACCGACGGGCGGCGGTTGGGCGGCGGCTGTCAGCCTCCGCCAGACAAGGCCTTCCCGGTGTTGAAGGCCAAAAAGGGACTATGACATGCCGGGGAAACCACTAAACTCCGTGGATCGGGCGCCTCCGAAATGTCCGACTCGCAACCTGGACCCCGAAAATTCCGACCAATGCAGGAACTGACCCTGAATCAGGCGCAATCCGCCGTTGACGACTGGATACAATCGGTTGGCGTACGATACTTTTCCGAGCTTACCAATTTGGCACAGCTTGTCGAAGAGGTCGGCGAGCTGGCCCGCATCATGTCTCGCACCTGGGGCGACCAGAGCTTCAAACCAGGTGAGGACAACGCCATCGATGAGGAGCTGGCCGACATCCTGTTTGTTTTGATTTGTATCGCCAACCAGACTGGCGTCAACCTGAACGACTCGTTGCTCAACAACCTCGAGGCCAAGGCGGCGCGGGACACCCGGCGACATCACGATAACCCAAAAATCAAGGAGCCTTAGGCCCAGGGCTCAACATGGCGATAACGAACATGAAACGCATTTCGTTCAACGCTGGTCATCGGCTGATGAATCATGGTGGACGATGCGAAAACCTGCACGGGCACAACTACGTGGCCGAAATTTACGTCACGGCACGCGACACCGACGAGTTGGGCAGGGTCGTTGATTTCGCGGTGGTCAAGGGATTGTTCAAGACGTGGATCGACGACCACTGGGATCACGCCATGATTCTGGCGGAACAGGACGAGGTTGCCATCAAGGCCATTCGTTCGGTCGAGCCGCATCGGTTGTATTTAATGCCCTGGAATCCGACGGCTGAAAACATGGCCCGCTACCTGCTGCAACGGGTTGCGCCGGCATTGCTCGAACGCATCGATGATTACGACATCGTGGTGAACAAAGTTGTGATTTGGGAAACGGAAACTTCCTGCGCGGAGTACACGCTGGAACAATGCGACGCGTCGGAACCACACCTGGCCGAAGCGTGGCGGCAGTCCTTGCTCGATCAGGCTTCGCCCGGGCACTAGCACGCGAGGGCCGAAATTATCGCGAGTCAAGATTCGGCGACCTGGACCTATCGAACCGCATGGCTGCCATGGTATGACCGGGTCGTGCCTGGATTGCTGACCAGCCGCATCTGGAAATGCCCGTCTTCACGACTGACCGAAATGTACGGCAGCTTTACGCGACAGGCGCATCTGGATATCGGCGTCGGCACGGGCTATTTCCTGCGACGTCTTCTGGAAACGGATTGGATCCCGCAAAGGCTGATTATTGCCGACCGCAGCCGCAACTGCCTCGAATACACTTCGCGCCGACTTCGCAACATACCGCACGAGACGTTGCAGCTCGACGTCCTGTCGATCGACCCCGCCTCGCATCAGGATTTGGAGGGGATCGAGTCGGCCGCAGCCAATTTTCTCCTGCATTGTTTGCCGCAAGGCATTGCATCGGCGCAGGAACTGGTCGATTTCGCAGCCCGGATCCTGGGCGATGGTGGCGTGTTTTTTGGAAGCACCATTACCGGCCAGGCAGCCGGGCAACAGGTGACTTCGCGCACCGTGATGCAGCTGTTCAATCGCCTGCAAATCTTTGGCAATCGCGACGACAATGCTGATCAGTTGCACGAGTTGTTGTCATCGCGGTTTGTCCATTGCCGTATCGGGGCGGCGGGCTGTGTGACATTATTTGCTGCCTCCAATGCTGAATTGGACGAGTTGCCCGCGGGTGTCGCATGAAGATTTACTATTCCGACACTTTCGAATTGCCGCTGCCGGAAAACCACCGGTTCCCGATGTCCAAGTACCGGCTGCTTCGCGAGCGCATTGCCGCTGCCGCCGCCTTTGACGACGCCAAGCTACTGATTCCTTCCGCCGCCACGGACCAGCAACTGTTGCTGGTTCACGATCCCGAGTGGATGCGCAAGGTTGTGGATGGCGACCTGTCGGATATTGAGGAGCGGCGAATCGGATTTCCCTGGTCGCCGCAAATGGTGGAGCGATCGCGACGCAGCGTGGGGGCCAGTATTGCCGCAGGACGCGCAGCCATGCAGCAGGGGATCGGCGTCAACCTGGCTGGCGGCACACATCACGCATTTCCCGATGCCGGCCAGGGCTACTGTGTCTTTAACGACTCGTTGGTGGCTGCGCGCGTGTTGCAATCGGAAGGACTCCTCGGCAACGTTCTGTTCATCGATCTGGATGTGCATCAGGGTAACGGCACCGCGGCGGTTGCCTGCGATGACACAAACCTGTTCTCGTTTTCGATGCATTGCGAAAAGAACTTTCCATTCCGCAAGACCACCAGCGACCTCGATATCTCCCTGCCACCGGGCACAGGCGATGACGAGTATCACACTCGTCTGCAAGAAGCCCTGAACGAAATCGACAGCCGCTTTGACGCTGACCTGGTTTTTTATCTCGCCGGTGCCGATCCATTCTCGGGCGATCGGCTGGGACAACTGGGGCTGAGCAAGGCGGGATTGCAGCAACGCGACGAAATGGTGATGCGATTCTGCGAGCGGCAGGGATGGCCCGTGGCTTTGGCGATGGCCGGCGGATATGCACCCAATATCGATGATATTGTCGACATCCATTTCGCCACCGTGTGTATTGCCAAAGAGTTCTTTGCCCTGAAGTCGGCGAAGTGAGCGCGACCCGATGGCACACGGCCGTCTCCGTACTGTTCCAGTTTTGACTTTGGGCGTAAATTGAAGCGGACATGTTTCAACGGAGGATTCAATCAAATGTCGACAGTTGGAGTGGAACGAGTACTGGTCGTCCCCACCGAGTTGTTTCGCAGCCTGGGTTATTTTCAGGGATTCAGTAGCGACGTGGAAAAATACCTGCCAACTCTGCTGGATCCGGCGCACACCAGTTACCGGCCTCGCGATGAAATGGAATCGGACCCGTCGTTCAAACAACTGATTCCCTACGTGATATTCCAGCACCGGTCGCCCGACGGCATCGAGTTGTTTCAGTACACACGCGGCTCGGGGCAGGGCGAAGTCCGCTTGCGAGCCCGCAAAAGTATCGGCATCGGCGGCCACATCTCCACCGATGACGACGACACCAATTGTGTGTATGCAGCCGGGATGCAACGCGAACTGGAAGAAGAAACGATCATCAACACGACCTGGACCGCGAGACAGGTTGGCATGATCAACGACGACGAAACGGATGTGGGCCGGGTGCATCTGGGGGTCGTGCACATCTTCGACGTCATCGAGCCGGCGGTTAAGGCCCGGGAATCGGAAATCGTCGACGCAGGATTTTGTCCGCTGCCGGAAATTATGGACGAATTGGATCGCTACGAATCGTGGTCGCAAATCTGCCTGCGGGCTCTGTTTGGTCGCGGCTAAACAGAGAACCGATGGCCCGATCGCTGACCGATTGGAACGAATGCATTCCGGATTGGAACGAATGCATTCCGAAGTGGGGGGCAGGATGCCGTCATGGGCCGACCTGTCCACAGCCGCTTGCTCCTCTAAACCGTTATTTGCATTTGACTTGCGCTGTGACCCGGCATATTCTGCAATAAGCTGAACTTTTCGTTGGTCGATCAATCAGATAACTTTGACTGGCCAGGGCAATCGGGGATGCTCCAGCACCGATAACAAAATAAGACAAATAAAGAATCCGCACGGAGAAACAAGATGAGCGTTATTGTTCTGACTGAAAAGGCAGCCGCCGAGGTAAAACGGGTCATGGAAGAAAATGACGCCGAAACCGGTACCATGCTGCGTGTTGGCGTTTCCGGCGGCGGATGCAGCGGTCTCAGCTATGACTTCCGGTTTGACGAGGAATTTGACGAACAGAATGACGCCCGGTCCGAGCAGCACGGGATCACGATGGTCGTGGACAAGAAAAGTGCCCTGTTCCTCGAAGGCACCACGATCGACTGGCACGAAGGCATTGATGCCCGCGGCTTTACCTTCAACAACCCCAACGCGGTCAAATCCTGCGGTTGTGGCTCCAGTTTCCAGGCCTGATCCGCAAATCCCAATCCAGATGGCCCGCTGCTTTCACGGTAGCGGGTTTTTTTGTTGATATCCCAAACTCCGGTTTCGAACCGAGCCGGATTTGTGGAAAAATATAAACCGGCTCGACATTCGAGCGCTCCCGGGGTGGCCCCTCAACCCAAACGTAAACGGCACCAGATAAAAATGTTCAGGCAACTCAGTCCCGTTTTTTGCATTACCATCTGCTTCGCCCACCCGGCGTATGCTCAGGAACAAACTGACGCGCGACCATCCGGCCAGCAAGCGCAGGAAGAATTCACCCCGGAATCACTCAAACAAAAAGCCAGTTACCTGATCGGTTTCAACATGATCAAGGAACTGAAGATGCAGGAAATCGAAATCGATCTGGATCAGCTGCTGCAGGGTATCAATGACGCTTCTGCGGGCAAGCAGCCGCCGATGAGTGACGAGGAAATCCGGTCGGTGGGCATGGCCTTCGATCGACAGGTGGAAAAGCGGCGGCAGGAAACACTGGCCCGCATCGCAGACGACAACATGCGGCAGGGCCTGACGTACCTGAGCGAAAACAAAATCAAAGACGGAGTGATTGAACTGGAAAACGGAATGCAGTACACCGTGCTGCAGGCAGGCCAGGGCGATTCGCCCCGGATTACCGACAGCGTCAAGATTCACCTCACCGAGATGTTCGTCGACGGAACGGTGGTTCGCACAACCGCCGGCAGCCAGCCCATCAATATGACCGTGGGCGCATGGACACGCGGTGTTTCCGAAGCGCTCCAGAAGATGAAGGTCGGAGAAAAATGGAAGCTGGTGGTCCCCAGCGATCTGGCTTACGGCGTGCAGGGCAACCCTCCCGTCGTCGGCCCCAACCAGGTCCTGATCTACGATCTGGAATTGGTCGAGATCATCAAGTAGCCGAAACAGTTCTTGCCTCTCCTCCTGGGCATTGGTATCTATGCAACGCCAAGCCGGAGGCTTGACAGCAATTAGCCGGTGGTTGAGCGAAGCGATACCACCGGATTCTTGTCGACCAAACCAATAGTCGACCAATAGTTGTGCATCCCGCAGGGATGCCAGCAATGCAGGGCAAATTGTTGTGGTGCTGCGACCCCTTCAGGGTCGCCCTTTCTATGGGAACCGGATCCCCGGGTACGCTTCGCGACCCGGGGCTAATTGCTTGAATCCCTGCGGGATTATTGGATGGGGATTATTGGATGTATTGAGATGTGTAGATACCAATGCTCCCCTTGGGGGAGAGTCAAAGATCCCGGCGCGCCGGGGTCGCCGCGCGAGCGGCTGGCGAGGGGGGACGCGAAACGAAATAGCCCCTGCGAATCTCGTGAGAATTCAGAACTCATCCTGCGCATCACGTCCCGCCGCATCCAAAGTCTCATGAGGTTATTGCGCATTTCCGCAGGCCTCTCCCCTTGGGGGAGAAGGTGGCCGCAGGCCGGATGAGGGGGGCGTTGCGTCGTCTTGGCTGTATTTGGCCTCATACATCGTTATCCAGTCGATCAGCCCTCACCCAGGCCCCGATTAAAGCGGGTCCTGACCTCTCCCAATCTGGGAGAGGGAACAACAATGCGCAGTCCTCTGACGAGTTTGGCTAACGGTCATCCGCACTCGCCCCAGCCCATCTACAACCGCAAGCTAAAAAAATATTCCGAATACGTCTCGTGGCTGTCGTGCATCTCGCGGGCGCGTCCGTCTCGGCGGAAGCCGAACTTCTCAAAAAAACGATGGGCTCGCTCGAAGCGCGTATCCGACCAAAAACGCACTTCCCTGAATCCGTGATCGCGTGCCCAGTCGATGGTGACTTGCATCAAGTCGTGACCCCAGTGACTGCCCCGCAATTCACCGGCCAGATAGAGACGGCGAAATCCGCATACTGACTCATCTTCGGGATCGGGCAGGACAGCGTGCGAGCCCTTGATCTGGCCGTCGATCTCCAACACCCAGAAACAGCCGCCATGATCGGAGTAACTGGCGTTCAGATCCAGCAAGTCCGCCTCGGCACCCTCCAGACAAACACGATCATCGTATTCAGCGTACACGTCGCTGATCAAGTCAACGACACTTTGGCTGTCCTTGTTGGTCGCAAGCCTGATCATGGTTGCGTCGGTATCGATCCTTGAACGGTACTCTTGTTGGCGGCGGACCTATACGATAGACCTCACGTTAACAAGCGACAACGGTGGAGCCCAGCGCATGAAGATCGCAGTGACCGGGGGAACCGGTTTTATTGGACGCTACATCCTGCAACAACTTGCCGCCGATGGCCACAGTCTCAAAGCATGGAAGCGTGAATCCAGCGACTGCCGCGGATTGGAAACGCTGGACATCGAGTGGATCGTCGGTTCGTTGACCGATGTTCCTTCGATGAACCGTCTGGTTGACGAATGCGATGCCGTCGTCCACTCGGCTCTGTGGCGACCCGGAGCAACGTTTCGCGGAGGTGAAGGCCACGTGACCCGCTTCGCCGAAGTCAATATTGTGGGTACGCTGCATCTGATTACGGCCAGCATCGAAGCCGATGTTGACCGCTTTGTTTTCTTGTCGACCTGCGCGGTGCACGAGATCATCCTGGATGACCGGCCACTGGATGAAGCCCACCCGCTATGGTCGACCCATCATTACGGCGCCCACAAGGCGGCGATCGAGCAATTCGTCCACAGTTTCGGATTCGGACCGGGCTACAACATTTGTGCAGTACGTCCCACCGGAGTCTACGGCGTTAATCATCCTGTCGAGCGCAGCAAGTGGTTCGAACTGGTGCGCGAAGTCGCTTCCGGCAACACGGTTCAGGTCAGTGGCGGCGGCAAAGAAGTGCACGCGGCCGATGTCGCCAGGGCCGTCGCCCTGTTGCTCAACGCCGATGCGCAACGCACCACCGGCGAATGCTTCAACTGCTATGACCGTTACATATCCCGGTTCGAAGTGGCTCAAATCGCCAAAGAGCTTTCCGGGTCCGATGCCATCATCGTGGGCGAAACCAAACAGCCCAGGCACCAAATTGAAACCGGCAAGATTCGCGCGCTGGGTATGGAATTCGGCGGCACACCGCTGCTGCGAGAGACGATTCAGACACTGCTGAATTCACCGTAGACGCCGACCCGCTAAACGCAGGACGGGACCCATTGTCCAAGGGCTGTCCCGGTGTTTAGACCAGCCCAATGAGCCTGGCGGTCGAAGTGTGGCTGTGTGGGACATTTGGCTGTTTCTTTTTGGAGAGCTGTTTTTGGACAGGATAACAGGATGGACATGACAAACTGCCTCCCTCAATCCCGGTAATCAGGCCCATGAATGTCAGCTCGTGAATTGGCCACCCATACCAACCGCCCACGTGTGACTTATTTTTGTTTACTCAAACTGGGCACGTTTTGGTAGCTGAGCGAGGCCTTTCGCTCAGCAAATGTCGGATTCGCCTTGATTTGACTGCTGAAAAGCCGGTAATCGCAACCATCCTGTCGGACATGCTGCCTGGCGAACGAAGGGCCTCGTTCGCCTGCATTTCTCGTGCGATCTGCAAACCTGCTCCGTTTGAGTATTTAGTTGCCGTCCATCCCCACACGCGTCAGCGCATAGACGGCAAACGTGGCCAGCCAGTGTTCGCCCTCGTAGTGCCCGCTGAATACGTACTTGAAGCCTGTCGACCCATGGTCGCGCGCCGAGTTCAGCAATACCTGCTTGCGGGGATCGTTGTCATCCAGCGCACTGGCGATGCCCTGCAGACACCAGGCACGTGACAAATCCAGTCCGGCCAAATGCACGATCTTGCCATCGGTCACATCCGAGACCTCCACGGGCTGCAACAGTGTATGGTCGTTGGTGGTACCCAGGGCGGGCAGGAATCCTGTTAGCCATTGAGAAAACTCGCGCGAATCAAGCACGCGGCGCATTAAGTCGGCTTCGTTTAATCCCGATGAGAAAAAGTCTTCGCCGGAGGGTTCGTAGGCCGCCGGGTAATCGCGGTCGTTCAGGTAATAGTCACGGCTGCGGCTGACGATCAGTTCTTCCAGATCCTTGTTGCCAGTCGTCCGGGCATAGTCGAGTGCCTGCCCCAGTGCGAAACCGGTGTCCGGATGCACGCCCGTACGAATCGGATAAGTCAGTTTGGGCAGGTAGTCATTGATACGCTGCAGCAGGATGTCTTCCAGCGGCTTCAGATTCTCACGCCATACGTTGCCTTGCGGATCATCCCACTGCTCAAGTTCCGCGACCAGCCGCCAGGCCCATGCCCATCCGTACATGCGTTCAAAGCTGCGATTGTGTTTCTGCTGAAAATACTCCGCTTCCGCCTCCAGATTTTCCGCAGTCAGATGATCATTCAGCCGCTCACGAATTTCTTCGACACGCGGGTGATCGGGGTGCAGCCGAATCAGTCGCACGAGCATCCAGTGCCCGTGAATGCTGCTGTGCCAGTCGAAACAGCCGTAGAACGCCGGATGCATCTCGCTGGGCGATTGCACGCCTTCGGGTCCCGCCATCACGTTGGACGGCTTGTTGGGAAACTCCTGGTCCATGCCCTTGAGCGCCAGATCCGCGAACGCCGATACCTGCCCGGTTGTCAACGCGTCACCCAGTTCGGGCAGGTCGGTGTCCTGGGCATGTCCGTTGGTCATCGTCAGTCCCCAAAACAGAAGTGCCGTCAGAATCAATCGCATGCCTGTGCCTCTTCGTTAGTCGTGAATACATTCGCCATGCAACCGAAACATAGCGGTTGCATGGTATTCGGACCCGTCGCTGGTAGAATCTATACGATATCGCACTGCCACCTTACGAACTACCGGATGACGCGGGCGTGAACCCTTACCTCAAAAAGATTGGCGTAGACTCTGCCGAGCCCAGCCATTTTGAGTTGCTGCACATTCGAAGCGATGAAATCGACAAGGACGTCATCAAGGCAGCTGCCAAAAAGGTGCTGCTTCGACTGGGAGCCGACCCCGAAGACGAATCGCAAGGCGACTGGAAGACCGTGCGGCGACAGATCAAGCAGGCGTACCAGTGCCTGATCGACGACCAGCAGCGCACGGCCTACATCGCCAGTCTGCCCAGGCAAGACGAATCACATGACGATTTCTCCGTCACCCTGGCTGGCGAAGACAGCGACGACCAGGATACCGAGTCCTCCCTGGACACCGTGACAGAGGAACTGCGCGAGGAGATGCTGCAGGAAGCCGCGCGACCGCCTCAACCTCCGCCGCAACCGACCGGCCTCGCGTTGCCCATGGCTGAAGTCGTATCGGATGCCACTGGCCATGCAGCGGAACCCTTGCCGATGGCCAAGGCGCCTCCGCCAGAACCATCCGGTGTGTCCGTAAACGTCAATTCGGGGAACTCGTCACCGCGGCGCAATGGCGGGCTCGGGCGCTGGCTGCCCGTTCTGCTGCTTGCCGCGCTGATCGTAACCGCCGTTGCCTGGGGCGGATTCCTCTGGTTGCAAGGGCAGGATGACCGCGGCGGTGATCAAGGACCCGGTGACTCGCAACCGACGCCCGGGCAGCCAGACAAAGACGTTTCCCCGGTATCCGGTTCAGGAGAGCAAGAGACCGGTGCCGCCAAAGGTGACGATGTTCAGGATCGCACTTCCGAAAAACAATCCACGCGCCAAGGGGGCAGCGGCCTCATTGATCAGGAATTGGAGAATCTGGCCAACAAGCCGGTTCTGGACCAGCGGCCTTCGCTTGGAAAACTCGATCCGGGAAGAAACTGGCAACCCGTTGATTCTGAATCCGGTACCGAGACAAGCGAGTCCCCTGACATCGAAACCGCCGTCATGGAAGACCCATTCGACCGGCCACCCGTTGATACGTCGTGGGCCAGGCGAGGGAATCCAACTCGCGAGGAAAAACTCGAATTTGCCCACCACATGCACCAGGCATACCTGGCAATGCGCCGGCATCATTGGGACAGGATGAACGCGCACTTTGACGCGGTCAAACACCTGACCTTGAGTTCTGGCCTGGAGTCGTGGCGGCGACAACGGGTCGTGGCGGAAGATTACCAACAGTTTTGGGACACGGTCGGGGAGCTCGCCCGCCAATTGCCGTCGCTAACGGAACTGGAAGTCGACGATGAACGAATCTCGGTGACCGAAGCGCAGGATGAGATGCTGATACTGAGAATTCGCGGGCAACGCGTTCCACTGCGGTACAACGAGATCCCCGCCAGGATTGCTTTGGCGATTTACGCGCACTCGCATTCCGTTGATTCGCCCGGGTTTCAGGTTGCCGAGTGCCTGGTTTACGCGGTCGCGGCGCGCCACAATCCCGACTACGCCAACCAGGTCGTGGCCCTTTCCGCCAGGGCAGCCAAACATACCGATCGTGTTAGTGATTACCGTGGCATGTCGCTCGATTACCTGGACAAAATGTTTGGCTCGACCAGCTGGCCGAGCGTGCCCGACCGTCAGTTCCAAATCGAGCAAGACAATCTGCGCGCCGAATATCCGGAAATGAAACGCGAGATCCGATCGTCCCGGGAAGATAGCTGGAATCGGGCGATAGCCCTGCGCGACCTTTCGCTTCGCGAAACCGGACGACTGCGAGCGTGCATCCTGCTGCAGGAAGCGTTGCCCGATTGCGTGAAATCCGGTGACCCGTTGCTGCTGGATGAATGCCTTAACCTGTATGAAAAAAGGTTTACCGGCAATACTCGCGAATTCCTGCAGTATTACGAGCAGATGGAGCAGCAAGGTGAACTGGACGAAGAATCGGCGAGGGTGCTGGTCAAGTTATACCTGGAACGCTCAAACGGTTTACTTAACGTGGCCGAGCAATACACGGCCAGCCAGGACGAGCTGGAGAATCTTCAGTCCGGACGGTTCCGCAGGGCAGCGGACGATTGTGTGATCCGGGCACGTGAACTGGCCGGGAAACACGGGTTGGCCGACTGGGTTGAACGAATTGACTGGCAATCTGGCAGCGACACCAATCGGCAAACCGGTCGCCTGGGTATGTGACTGGATATCTGGGCAACCGGTATCGACCACCGAGTGGATCGGTGTTGTACTTTGCAGGGGATTTCTTAGGATGTCGGAGGTTTCAGCGGCGGGCAGTCGGGCTGGTTCGCTTGGCCACAATACACCCGAAAAATCGGGCAAAATTTTTTTTTCGGACCATGTGAAAATTTTCACGAGGCCTGTAAACTTGGTGCTGATAATTTCTTGGGGAAACCCAGCAGGTCGGCCGTCCGCCGTTTTTCCGCCCTGCCAGCAGTCATCGGGAAACAGCAAATGGTGCATTCGATCACGCGGGGACTTGACCTCCCCATCGCCGGGCAACCGGTGCAGAGCATATCCGCAGGGCCCGCGATCACCAGTGTCGGATTGATCGGCGATGACTATGTGGGGATGCGACCTCGCATGCTGGTCCGCGAAGGCGACCGCGTCAAAACAGGTCAGGCGTTGTTTGAAGACAAGAAAACCGAGGGGGTCATCTACACCTCTCCGGCTGCCGGCACGATCCAGTCGGTCAACCGCGGCGCGAAGCGTAAATTCGAATCGATCGTGGTCGCCGTGGACGGCGAGGATAGCGAGTCATTCAAGAGTTATGACTCGCTGGATGATTTGACTCAGGAAGAAGCGCGCGGGTTGTTGGTTGCCTCCGGCGAATGGACCGCCTTGCGAACCCGCCCCTTTAGTCGTGTGCCCGCGATTGACGCCACGGCCAGTTCCATCTTTGTCACGGCCATGGACACCAATCCGCTGGCTCCGGAAGCCGAGTTGATCATCAGTCAGCACAAGGAAGCGTTTGTGGCTGGACTGCAGGTGGTCACCAAAATCAACAAGGGTCAGGTGTACGTTTGCACGCGGGAAGATTCGCGTGCACCGGGCAATGAAGTCCGCGGTGTGCGCTTTGAATCCTTTGCGGGCCCCCATCCGGCCGGGCTGGCGGGCACTCACATTCACTTGCTGGATCCGGTTAGCGTGTCTCATGTCGTATGGACGATCGGCTATCAGGATGTGATCGCCTGGGGACATCTGTTTTTATCCGGCCAGCCGTTTATGGAGCGGACAGTGGCGGTCGCCGGCCCGGTTGTTAAGAAGCCGCAGTTGTACACAACCCGTCGCGGTGCCAACCTGCTGGAATTGACCGCTGGCAACCTTGATTCCGACGACGCCCGCATCATTAGCGGTTCGGTACTGCAAGGCCGCGCTGCGACCGAGCCGGTCCAGTTCCTCGGACGCTACCACAATCAGGTCAGTGTGCTGGAAGAAGGCAACACCCGCGAGTTTCTCGGCTGGCAAAAGCCGGGTGCCGACAAGTTCTCCATTACGGGTGCTTTCCTCGGTTCATGGCTCAAGGGCAAGCGCTTCAACATGACCACCAACATCAATGGTGGTTATCGAACCATGGTTCCCATTGGCGGGTATGAGCGGGTGATGCCGCTGGATATCGTGCCCACCTTTTTGCTGCGGGCACTGATCACCGGCGACACGGACCAGGCCCAGAAACTGGGCTGCCTGGAACTGGATGAAGAAGATCTCGGGCTGTGCACCTATGTGTGCCCCGGGAAATACGAATACGGCACAATCCTCCGCGACAACCTGACGCAGATTGAGAAAGAGGGATAACAGCCACAATGAAATGGTTACGTAACCTGCTGGACAAGGTTGAGCCGCATTTTCTCAAGGGCGGCAAGCTGGAAAAGCTGTACCCGCTGTACGAAGCGAACGATACCTTCATCTATTCGCCCGATACCGTGGCCGAAGAGAACACGCATGTGCGTGATGCGCTGGACACCAAGCGCATGATGACCATGGTGGTGGTGGCGTTGATCCCGGCGGTTTTGATGTCCTGGTACAACACCGGTTATCAGTCCAACAAGATCATCGAACAGACGGCGGCTGCCAGTGATTCCACATTCGCCGCATCGCTGAGCGGCTGGCGTTACACCGTGATGAACATCGTGGGCGTCAGCTATACCGAAGCCGGCGACTTTTACAAAAACTTCACCGGTTTCGATATCGGTCGCATTCTCCAGTGCATGTTCCACGGCTTGTTGTTCTTCCTGCCCATGTACATCGTGACGATGGTATTTGGCGGGTTGTGCGAAGTGATCTTCAGTATTATTCGCGGGCACGAAGTCAATGAAGGGTTCCTCGTGACCGGCTTGCTGTTCCCGCTGACGTTGCCGCCCGACACACCGCTGTGGCAAGTCGCCATTGGCATCATGTTCGGAGTGGTGTTTGCCAAGGAAATTTTTGGCGGCACCGGTACGAACTTCCTCAATGTGGCCCTGACCGCACGGGCGTTTCTCTACTTCTCCTACGCGCCGCAAATGAGCGGTGACCAGGTATGGACCGCCGTCGACGGTTACAGTGGAGCCACGGCCCTCGGCGCCATTGCCAATGATGAGGCGGGGAACACCGTGACGGACATCGTCGCGAACATTTCGGGTCAGGCTGGCGGGGTTGAAATGGATGCCGGCTCCATGACGTGGCTGGATGCATTCTGGGGCAATATCCACGGATCGATTGGCGAAACATCGACGTTTTGCTGCCTGATCGGCGCCGTGATTCTGATCCTGACGCGGATCGGATCGTGGCGGATTATGGCTGGTGTGGTGCTTGGCATGACTTTTTTGTCGGGCATCTTCTGGCTGGCGCCCAACGAGTCGGCCGCTTACAACATTCCACCGTGGTGGCATCTGGTGCTGGGAGGTTTCGCCTTTGGCACGGTGTTCATGGCCACCGATCCCGTTTCCGCGTCGATGACGGAAACCGGGAAGTGGATTTATGGATTCCTGATCGGGTTTGTAACGGTCATGGTGAGGTCGATGAACATCGGTTTCCCCGAAGGCATCATGCTGGCCATCCTGTTCGGCAATGTCTTTGCGCCCACCATCGATTACTTTGTCATCGAAGCGAACATCAAACGAAGATTGGCGCGTCAACATGGTTAAAAATCGAGACAGCATCAGCAATACGCTTATGGTCGCGGTCGGCGTGTGCCTGGTTTGCGCAACACTCGTATCCGTCGCGGCGGTTGGTCTGCGCAGCATGCAGCAGGCCAACAAGCTGAAGGACAAAAAGAAGAACATTCTGGCCGTTGCCGGACTGATGGAAAACGATCCGGATGTCAACGAGGTGTACGACCAGATGATTATCGATCGCATCATCGATCTGAAAACCGGCGAGGATGTCACCGAGCAGTTCATCGCTGACCGCTCTCAGTATGCGAGCATTCCCGAGTTCGACCAGATCGATGTGGCGGAATCGGAAAATGCCGAAGAAGCTCACGCCCTGAAAGATGATCCGGCAACGATCAAGTGGCAGGAGAATCATTCGCATGTCTACCTTGTAAGAACCAGTCCCACCGACGAAACGCCGCGCATGTACGTGTTTCCCATTCGCGGCAAGGGATTGTGGTCGATCCTCAAGGGCTTTATCGCTCTGGATGCCGATCTGGAGACGATTGAGGGCATTACCTACTACGAACATGCGGAAACGCCGGGCCTGGGTGGCGAAGTGGACAATCCCGGGTGGAAAGCCAGCTGGGAGGGCAAGCTGCTGTATGACGAAAACGGCAAAGTGGCCATGCGTCTGCTGAAGAGCGGGGCCGAGGACAATCCACATGCGGTCGATTCCCTGTCCGGCGCCACGATCACGGCACGAGGTGTGGAAAAAATGCTGCAGTTCTGGATGGCGGACAGCGGTTTTGGTCCCTATATCGAGAATCTGACTGCTGCAGCGACTGACTAACCGAACAAAAAACACAAACACATTGACAGGAAAAACAGGAGCATCCAGTGGCCGAAAACAAGCCCAAAGATGTGTTGTTTAATCCGATATTCAACAACAACCCTATCGCCTTGCAGGTGCTGGGTATCTGCAGCGCTCTGGCCGTGACGACGCGGCTGGACAAGTCGCTGACGATGTGTCTGGCGGTGATTTTTGTGTGTGCCTTTGCCAATGCGTCGGTGGCACTCATTCGCAACTATATTCCCAACAGCATTCGCATCATTGTCCAGATGACGATTATCGCGTCGCTGGTGATCATCGTGGATCAGGTGCTGCAGGCAGTCGCCTATGAACTCAGCAAGGAACTGTCGGTGTTTGTGGGATTGATTATCACCAATTGCATCATCATGGGCCGGGCCGAAGGCTTCGCCATGCAGAACAATGTCAAGGACAGTTTCATTGACGGCATTGGCAATGGCCTGGGCTACAGTCTGATCCTGCTGATTGTCGGTTTCTTCCGCGAGCTGTTTGGATCGGGCAAGTTATTCAATATTACGGTGCTGCCCGAATCGATTTACCAGCCTAACGGCTTGATGTTGTTGCCACCGAGCGCGTTTTTCATCATCGGAATTTTTATCTGGGTGCTCCGCACCTTTGATCACGACCAGCTTGAACATGACGAGTCCGGGGTCGGACACGCCAACGTTCATCACTAGGAAATAAATCCACCGGGCCTGGCAATTCAGGACAATCAGATATGGACCATTTCATCAACCTGTTCCTGCGTTCCGCGTTTGTCGAGAACCTGGCCCTTGTGTACTTTCTGGGCATGTGCACGTTTCTGGCGGTTTCCAAGAACGTCAAGACGTCGCTCGGGCTGGGGCTGGCCGTCATCGTGGTGCAGGGCATTACGGTTCCGCTAAACAACATCATCTACACGTTGTTCCTCAAAAAAGGTGCTCTGGCGGTTTTCTTTGGTGAAAGCTTTGCCAGTGTCGACCTGAGCTTTCTGGGCTTGATCAGCTACATCGGTGTGATCGCCGCCGCGGTGCAGATTCTCGAGATGACACTGGATCGCTTCTTTCCCGCCCTGTTCAACGCCCTGGGGATCTTCCTGGTCCCCGTCGCGTCGGGGAATAAAATGGATATGCGCGTGGAACACCGAACGCAGCATACTTAAGGGCACCTCGAAAAATCCACACCTTCCATTCGGAGTTTGGTAAGACAGCCGCCGAGCAGCGGATGGCCAGTCTTGAGGTTACGGTATGGGACAGATGGGATTTTTCGATGTTGCCGCCCGGTATGCTGGGCTTGATGCCAAGAAGGATCCGCTGCTGAAGATCGACGAAGCGGTCTCGTGGGAGAGGTTTCGCGGGCGTCTGGAGTCGGTGTGGCGCAAGCCCTTGAGTGAGCGGAAGTCAAAGGCGGGGCGCAAGCCTTGGGATGCGCTGGTGGTCTTCAAGGCGATCGTGCTCTGCGAGCTGTACAATCTGTCGGACGATCAGCTCGAGTATCAGCTTCGCGATCGTCTTTCGTTCATCCGCTTTTTGGGTCTTGGCCTGGAAGACCCGGTTCCGGATGCTAAGACGATATGGCTTTACCGCGAGCAGCTGGCGCAGGCGGGTGTGATCGAGGGGCTGTTTGACGACTTCGATGGTCAGCTGAAGGCGCGCGGCTATCTGGCGATGGGCGGTCAGATCGTCGATGCCTCGATTGTGCCTGTGCCCAAGCAGCGCAACAGCCGGGACGACAACGCCAAGATCAAGGCGGGCGAGGTTCCGGAGGATTGGACGGGCCAGCCAGCCAAGCGCCGCCAGAAGGACACGGACGCCCGCTGGACGAAGAAGCACGGCAAGAGTCACTACGGCTATAAGAACCATGTCAACATCGACCGCCGCTACAAGCTGGTGCGCCGCTATGATGTCACGACCGCCTCCGTGCATGATAGCCAAGTGGTCGACGAGATTCTCGATCCGGACAATACGGCCTCGACGGTTTGGGCTGATAGCGCGTATCGCTCGGCTGAGATCGAGGCGAAGCTGCGGGAAAAGGGCCTGAAGAGCCGCATCCATCGAAAGGCCCACCGCAGCAAGCCGCTAAGCGCGCGCGAGCAACAGGGCAACAAGACCCGCTCCAAGGTTCGCGCCCGTGTCGAGCATGTCTTCGGCGCCCAGACCAACGACATGGGCGGCACGCTGGTGCGCAGCATTGGCCTTGTCCGCGCCAAGGCGCGTATCGGCCTGAAGAACCTGGCCTACAACATGCGGCGCCTGCCCCAACTCGAACGGCTCGCGGCGGCTGCTACCTGACGACGCTCACAGGCGGAGTCTGTGGGAAATTCGCGTTTGACCGCCAAAATGAGCGGGTCAAGAGAGGTGTGCTGGCGCAAGGCCAGCACAATGGCGCGCCCAAAAATCTGAGGGGTGCCAAATTCGACCAATTTTCGAGGTGCCCAGAACCCAATCCATTGCGCAGCCGCGTGACGATCCTTGGCACTATGTGCCGGTGCTCGCCCGCAAGCCCGG
>CAMYKF010000213.1 GCA_947258905.1 uncultured Pirellulaceae bacterium
AACTTCAGCGTTGAGCGAGACGGTTGCAACGAGAATCGCCACTGCGTTTGTGGCAAGTCGATGAACTTTCATAGCCAAACTCCATTGAGTGAAGTAACTATTCCGTAATTACGTGCATCTTACACTAATCAAACTCGATTGCCTGACTCGGGTCGCGAAGAATTAGCCCGTGCATCGGGTTGCCATCTGAAAACACTCATTCTTGAAAGGATTTCCGCAACTCGGGAATGATGCGGAGGCATTCCAGATACATGCGGGGAATATGAAATGGCCCCTTCCATAAATTGCCTTTCAGTGGCGTGACGACACGCCCCTCGCGACTGAGGTAGCCAAACCACTCACCCGGTTCGCGATCCGGAAAATGCTGCATCGTCCAGTCCCAGATGCGCGCAAACGTCTCCGCGAAGCGCCGCTCGCCCGTTAATTGAAAGGCCAGCAAACTGGCGATGATCGTCTCGCAATGCGGCCACCAGAACTTCATGTCCTGCCAGTATTCCTGAATTGGCCGTTGGTCGACGCCAACAAAATACCGCAAGCCACCGTAATCGTCGTCCCAGCCACGTTGCCACATCCAGTCCAGCATCTGGCATCCCAGCTGGACCAGATCGTCATCTGTTCGCCGCTGGCCTTCACGCATCACAAACCAGGCCGCCTCGATCGCGTGCCCGGGGTTCAGCGTCCGCCCGTCGAAATGATCAAGCAAACCGCCGTCCGGTGCGACGGTTTCCATCACGCATTGCATTTCCGGTTTGCAAAAGTGGTCGCGGATTTCTGCGATGCAATCGGTAATGATATTGTCGGCATCCGACAAATGGATCGAATCAGCCAGTTGCCGGGCCGTAACCAGCGTGAGCATGGGTACGCCAATGGATTTGGCGGGCCGCACATTGGTGAACTTCGGCGCAGGATCCGTCGGCTGGCGGCTTTGCCGAGTGAACTCCCGGAAACAGTTTTCGGCTTGTTTTGCAAGTTGTTTGTCGCCAGTGGCCTGTGCCAATTCGCCAAAGGCAATCGCAGCGAAGCTCTCCGAATACGCGTAACGTCTCTTGCGCAGCGGCCGGCCATCCCGCGTCACCTGAAACCACATACGGCCGTCGGACGGGTCGAATGCGTAGCGGAGCAGAAAGTCAACCACGTTCAGCCAGGCAAATCGACCTTGCGCCCAAATCGACTTGTCAGTGTCAAGCACCGATCCATCTCGATCCAGCGCTGTCAGGACGCCGCCATATTCATGATCCAGTCCGTGGTTCAGCCAGAACGGCAGTACGTCTTCGAAGAGATCGCGATGGCACTGCGCCCGCAGCGACACGATCCCTTCCGGTTGTGTCAAGTCCACGGTCACCGGGTCGCCTCCCCACCGCGATCCAGCGTATACAACGTCAACCCGGTCAGGTCCTTGCGAGTGCCGCCGAAAAGAAAACTGGCCGCCAGGCCCACTGCAAAACAGATCGCGATGCCGGCCGCGGCATACAGATAACTGTGCATCCGGTACACGCGGGTTTGCAAAACGTTTTCAAAAAATCCGGCCAGATCAATTCCCGCAACCGTCTGCCCCTTGGCTGCCAGAAAAACGGCAGTCATCACGATGATTGCCGTGACGGCGCCCAGCAGACTGCCGGCGGAGTTTGCGTGACGCGTGGTCGCGCCCAGAATGAACAGGCCAGCCAGCACGCCCAGAAACAGGCCAAGGATGCCGATAAATTCGTCGAACAGGCTTTTGATGTTTTCGTCAACAAACAACAGCCCGGTCAGCGTGCCGGCGATGCCCAACAACAACGTGATGACTCGTGCCAGCCACAAGAAACCGGTTTCTGTTTTGCAGATTTTCAGTGGTCGCAGAAAATCTGTGACAATCGTGGTGGCTCCGGAATTCATACTCGTGGAAACCGTCGACTGCGCCGCCGCAAATATCCCCGCCACGACCAACCCCGCCATGCCCACCGGTAACTGCTGGGTAATAAACAGCGGCAAGATGCGGTCAGCAGAAATGGTAGGGTCCATCATGTTTGGGTTGCTGCGATAGAACATCCATAACGCCGTACCCACTGCGAAAAACGTCAATCCGGCAGGGATGGCCATTAGCCCGTTCAGCCAGATGGAACGCGCCGCCATTTTGGAATCCGGAGTGGTCATGTAACGCTGCACCACCGCCTGGTCTGCGGTGTAGCTGGAAATGTTTTGGCCGAACCCGCCAATGATAACTACCCACAAGGCCATGAACATGAAAGAAGAGCGGCCAAAATCCAGGTTCACCATGCGAAATTTGTCGGCCTCGACCGCCGCCGCCAGACTGCCGTCCGCCGCACCCGTCCAGGCAAAAAACAAGCAGGCAAAGGCACCGGCAATCAAAACAAACGTCTGCACAGTGTCCGTCCACACCACGGCTTCGATCCCGCCGAGCGTACAGTAAATGATCGACAACACGCCCATTACCAGAACGCATTGGGCCGGCGTCAGCGGCAGGATACTGGCCAGTGCCAACGCTGCCAGAGCCAATACGACGCCCATACGAAACACGTGAAACAGGCTGAAGCTGCCCGATCCGATCAACCGCAGCGGCCAGCTGAACCTCCTTTCCAGGTATTCGTAGGCACTCGTGGCATCGATGCGACGAAAAAAGGGCAGGGCCAGGTAAATCGCGATGGGAGCCACCGCCAGAATGATAAAGTTGCCCACCAGATAAACCCAGTTTTGCGAAAACGCCTTGGCGGGAACGGCCATGTATGTAATGGAACTCAGCATCGTGGCAAAGATGGAACAACCGGCCACAAACCAGTGAATCTGCTTGCCACCACGAAAGAAATCGTCGGTCGTCTTGTTGCGAATCGTGAACCAGGCTCCCACAGCCAGCATACCGAGCAAGTACACCGCCACGACGGCCAGATCGAAATTGCGAAACGTGGAAATGTTTTCGTTGACGGTAATCCGCCAGCAATCCCGCGTACGCACACGCGGTCGAATCTCGCCGCTTATCAGGATGATCTCGTTGCCGCGTCGCACGGCGGGTGTGGTAACCTGGTTGGCCGGCATTTCGTCCAGTTCCACCCACGTGCGCGTAACCGTGTGATAGGCCAAAGCGGTTCGGGGAAATCCGGGGTGATCGAAGTCGCGTAGTTCCTTGCCGGAATCCAGCCACTGACGAAGCCTCGATCCGTCTGCATAGCCGGGCACGATGATGTGTGCCTGCCCGAATCGAACTGCCGTGCCGGCCGACAACGGTCGAGGCGCATCTGCTTCCCGACGCCATGGCGACGGACCTGCGTACAGATTGGTGTCGGTGTCGTATTTGGTCGCATCGAACTGCGAAGGATCAAACGACCACACATCGGAAAGGAATTGCAAGTTATTCAGGTCCGAATCGTCCGAGCCTTCTCGAAACCGCCTGCCACCGATCACGTACAGCCGGTCATTGAATCCATCATGTTGGACAGTCACCAGCGCATTGCCGCGTGACGGACCTTCCGCCGGCCATCCCGGGATCTTTTGCCACTCCCAATTCGCGGACTTGTCACGCTGTGGATTGCAGGCTTCCAGTGGCAATCGCCAGACAGTGCGACTCGGTGCCGTATCACCGGTTTCGTCAGCGATCTGGCCGGGCACAAAGTAAACCCAGTCGCCGATGATGGTGGCTCCGCAAGAAGTGCTGGCGAACGGCAAATCAACTGGCTCATGGTCCTGCACCACGCTGTCTTTATCCCACTTCAGCAAAAAGACGTTGCGGGTCGCACCGTCGGAATTCTCCCCTCCAATCACCAGCACTCCCCATGGCGTGTCTACCACGGCACTGTAAGCCACGGCGGGATTTTGCCTGCCGCCGGTCTCAAGAGGGTCGATCTGAAGCCGCGTGCGTGTCTGATCTTGCCGCCAGCGAGGCTGGTCGTCACCAGGAAATTCGAGGACCAGTACGTGGTCGTGATAACGCTTGGGCAAGTCCCACAGGTCAAGCGAATCGGCAGTTGCGAAATTAGCACCACCCGCCACGATAATCACGCCGTTGTGATTGCCAACGATGGGTCCGGCGACCCCGATTTCGTCAGGCAGGGGCGGCAGCGCGGTGAACGTCAGCCGGTCTTCATTTTGTGCGGCAGCGGTTGACGGAAACACGCCAAAGGCCAGCGCCCCTATGGCGAGGCGAAGGATCCAGAGTTGGCAAGGGCAACGCAACATGAGCAAGATTGTAACAGTCCGGGTTACGGGGTGCTGGTTGTGTCGCCTCGTTGCAGGATTCCCAGCTGATCCAGTCCCTCGGCCCACGACGCGTACTCGGATTCGGCAAGTGGCGCGTAGGGAGCACGGCAAGGGCCGCAATCCAGTCCGATGTATCGCATGATCGCCTTGCGGTAACTCCAGTTTTCCTGCTGCACCATATAATCGGTGACGCAGTTGATTTCCGCCTGCAGCCGCGCCGCTTCCGCAGTATTGTCGGCCCGGAAGTTCTTGTAGATGCCGGCATAAAACTGCGGCCCAAAGTTGTAGGTCGATCCGATGCCGCCGTGAAATCCCAGGCACAGCGCTGCTACGAACTGCTCGTCGAATCCGCTCATCAGGGCCACCGGCTTGTCCAGCCGCCGCGCCAGTTGTTGCACGGAATAAAAATTGGCACCCGTGTATTTCAGCCCGCACACATTGGGCAAGTCGAATAGTTGCCGGTCACGTTGCCAGCGGATTTCGCTTCCCAGCGCATAGACCATGAACGGCAGTTCGGTGGCCGAGGAGATTTGCCCGTAATGACGCAGCATCCCCTCAAACGTAGTGCCGTGATAAATCGGTCCGACAGCGGCGATCCAGTCAGCTCCATCGCTCGCCGCCTGTTTTGCCAGCCGGCTGGCCACGTCGGTTGAGGGGTGACCTACATGGGCGATGACCGTGCCGCGTCCCGCACAACAATCGACGACATGCCTGACTACGGCCATGCGTTCCTGCTCACTCAGCAACAGGCCTTCGCCCGTGGAACCGGCGACAAAAAAACCGCCCAAACCCGCTGCCAACTGGAACTCGACCAGTTGCGACAACATGTCGAAGTTGACGTGGTGGTCTGCGTCAAAGGGCGTAAAGATCGCGGAGTATGCGCCGCTTAGCTGCTCGACTGCCCGGTCGTGGCTCATAAAAGGTCTGTGCATCAGGTCATGGAGGTTATACAGCTTACGATAACCTGCATCATGATCCAGTGAAACCGTTGAGTGCAGCAGGCGGATTTTCTTGACAGGAGGCGCGCCGCCGCATTCAATACGAACTGTCATTTTCACAGCATCGTATCCGGAGTATCCAAATGTCAGACGTATCACCCGTCCCTCAAGGGAAGCACGCTTTGCAGCCGTATCTGGTCGTGCCCAATGCCGCTGAGGCCATGGCATTTTACGAGAAGGCCTTTGGCGCCACGCAATGTGTGCATATGCCCGGACCGGGAGGGCAGGGCACCATGCATGCCGAAATGCAGCTGGGCGATTCCGTATTCATGTTGACGGACGAAAATCCCGAGTGGGAACAAAAGTCGCCGCAGACACTGGGCGGCTCGCCCGTATCCCTGATGCTGTATGTCGAGAATTCGGACGAACTGTTCGGGCAGGCCACGGCGGCGGGCTGCAACGTAATCTTTCCGGTAAGCGACATGTTTTGGGGTGACCGCATGGGCAAGGTCGCCGATCCATTTGGTTACCAGTGGATGATTGCCACCCATGTCGAGGACGTGCCACCCGAAGAGATGGGCAAGCGGCAGGCAGCCTGGTTTGCCGAAATGCAATCCTCCGGCGGCTAGGCACTCTATTCATTTAGCGGCAGGGCGCAAGCCCTCCGGTCCATCCCATGCGATCCAGAACCGGAGGGCTTGCGCCCTGCC
>CAMYKF010000214.1 GCA_947258905.1 uncultured Pirellulaceae bacterium
GATGTGGATGACAGTATCCAGAAATGGGTTGAAACCGAAATGCTGCGCTATCGCGAAGGTCGGCCTAATACCGCCGACGCGCCGACGCGCTATCTGAAGGCGGTGGTGTATCACTCCAGTTCAGTGGCGCCGCACAAGGAAGGTTGCGCTGCGCATGGTTCGGATACCCAAAAAGCGGCGTTGGCCGGGCTGGATCGGCTGGAAGCTTTTCAGCAGGCGATTGAAAACAGTTTCTGTTGTGGCGCATCGATCGATCTTTTGTTGATCGGACTGGATACCGATACGGACGCAATCCGTGTGCATATTCCCGATGCACAGGGCGAGCTGGAACTGGATCGTTTTGTCGATGGGCTGGATCTGTACCAGCGAACGCAGCGTTTGTCGCAAACCGATGCGCAGCGTGCAGTTGAAGATGCCGTGGCTGGTGAGGCGGCAGATATTGAAACCGGCATGTTGCAGCTGGTTAAACGGCTGCTCGAAAACAACATGTCACAGATTGATTATGTGCGCAGCTACCACGGTAGTCACTATGCCGACATCGGCCATGCCGAACGTTTTATCGGTGCGGGAATCGGTTTTGAAGACGTGCAACTGCGCAACCTGATGTATTTTGCCTACCTCGATACTGTCGAGGAGGCGACCCAGGATCTTGATGTGGGTATCAAGATTTTCACCGGGCTGAATGTGGCGCACGGTCTGCCGGTTCCGGTGGTGGTGCGTTATGACTATCACAGTCAGGTACCCGGGTCGCGCGAGCGCGCCAGGGAACATTGTGCGCGGGTTGCCGGCGCGCTTAAGGCGCGCTACCAGCATCTTGTGGATCGTGGGCTGTTACACACATTACTGGTGATACGGGATTGTACTGAAAACGGCGGTCTCGAAGTGCTCGGTTGCTCAGTGAGCGATAAGATGCTGCAAGGGGCTCATTGATGAAGATTTACCAGATTGAAAGACCGCTGGTCGCGACGAGCAGAATTCCCGGGCTGGAACACAAGCACTTGCAGGTGGTTCGGGACGGCTTATCCAGCGCCGTGGCCGTGGATGCGGTCGGCTGCAAACCGGGTGACTGGGTGATCTGTGTAGGCAGCTCCGCCGCGCGTGAAGCCGCCGGCAGCAAGGAATATCCGAGTGATCTTACCATTGTGGGCATTATTGACCGCTGGCCGCCCGAAGGACAGGCAGACCGTGGAAATTCTTAAAGTGGAATCGCCGCTGGTCTGTACAAGCCGGGTTGCCGGTCTGGAGAAAATCGGTTTGCGCGTGTTGCTTGATCGCATGGGAAAACGGCATGTGGCGGTCGATCCGGTCGGCGCCAGGCCCGGTAACTGGGTGTTTACCGCGAGCGGCTCTGCAGCGCGCTATGCATCAGGTGATTTCGGTATATTAACCGACCTCACGATTGCTGGAATTATTGACCAGAACACGATCGCTGAGTGGGATGAGGATTTCACCAGCGCTTTTTCCGCCCCCGCGGGAGTGGCTCTGGCACGGTAAGGCTTTTTTAAATAGTTGAGTGACTAGGAGACAATAAAGTGGCAACTGAAAACTACGGCATCGCCCTGGGTATGATCGAAACACGAGGTCTGGTTCCTGCAATCGAAGCGGCGGATGCCATGAGCAAGGCCGCGGAAGTGCAGCTTGTCAGGCGCGAATTTGTCGGCGGCGGCTATGTCACCGTGCTGGTGCGTGGTGAAACCGGCGCTGTCAATGCTGCCGTGCGGGCAGGTGCCGACGCCTGTGAACGCGTCGGTGACGGCTTGGTGGCAGCGCACATCATCGCCCGCCCGCATCGGGAAGTCGAGCCGGTACTGGGTAAAAATTAATTTCTTCATTTCGCGTGCGGCGCGACACGCTGTACACGGATACTGTGTAACAACGATTCAACTCTGACAAACGGAGATACGACGATGGCAAACGAAAACTACGGCATTGCACTGGGTATGATCGAAACGCGTGGTCTGGTTCCTGCAATTGAAGCGGCTGACGCCATGACCAAGGCAGCGGAAGTGCATCTGATCGGACGCGAGTTCGTGGGAGGCGGTTATGTTACCGTGCTGGTGCGCGGTGAAACCGGCGCTGTGAATGCGGCCGTGCGGGCAGGCGCCGACGCCTGTGAACGTGTCGGTGACGGCCTGGTGGCAGCGCACATCATCGCCCGCCCGCATCGGGAAGTGGAGCCTGTTCTTCCAACAGGTGGTATCGCGTCTAAAGCGGCTGCTTAAAAACAGCAAAGACAGGGGAGAATATAGCCATGCCAAACCCAAAATCCGGAATCGCATTGGGTATGATTGAAACGCGCGGTCTGGTTCCCGCCATTGAAGCGGCTGACGCCATGACCAAGGCAGCGGAAGTGTATCTGATCGGACGCGACTTCGTGGGTGGTGGTTACGTAACCGTGCTGGTGCGTGGTGAAACCGGAGCTGTGAATGCTGCCGTGCGGGCAGGCGCCGACGCCTGTGAACGCGTCGGTGACGGCCTGGTGGCGGCGCACATCATCGCCCGTCCGCATCGGGAGGTCGAACCGGTGCTTGAGGGATCCGGAGATAATCGCCCGGCTCGCGGCTGACCGGCTCGCCGGATCAGCAAGTTTGCAGGGTATATGACCAGGGTTTGATGATGCCTACCGGTGCTGATGAACGCGTGCTTGGTTATCTGGGCCGTGCCCTGAGTATGGAGCTGTCGGCTGTACAGCTCTATACTACCCAGGCGCGGCTGGTAACCGCTTGGGGTCTGGACGAGCCCGCCAAGCGGTTTCGCCACGAGGCGCAGGAAGAGATGGGCCATGTCGAGCGGATTATCAGCCGTATGCTGGCGCTTGGCGTGGCACCCAATGCCTCGCAATTACGCCCGGTCAAACTGGGACGCGACCTGCGCGATTTACTGGAGTATGATCGGGCTTTCGAAGATGAGCTTGTGAGTCTCTATGCGGATGCCGCGACCCATTGTGCACGTAGCGCTAATCACGAAGGCCGCCTGTTTTTCGAGGAACTTCTCGAAGAGGAAAAGCAGCACAGTCGGGAACTGGCACACTGGCTCGCAGAGCTTGAACAGCCAAGCATTGACCCGAGAATACGTGGCGCCAGCTTCTAGATGAGCTTAGTGATGAGTGATCAGTGGCAGGAACGACATCGCCCTTCTAGGCTGGAAAAACGCTACGAGTTCAGCGACTATGGGAGTTTACGTGACTTTCTTGATCGCGCAGCCGCATTATCCGAACGCGAAGGCCTTTACCCGGATATGGGGTTTGGCCGTGACTATGTTAACATGACGATTCATGTCGCCGAAGGCAGCGAAACGCTCGATGAGGCGCGACGCCGGTTTGCCGAGGATCTGGACAGGTTGAAACAAGAACCTTCTGCCGACTGAGGCGGGTTGTGACGATTATCGCCCTTGTTAGTAACAAAGGTGGGGCCGGCAAAACCACTTTGACGGTTAATTTTGCCACTGGACTGGAACGCTATGGCAGGGTGGCTATTCTTGACGCCGATCCGCAACGGTCTTCCCTTCAATGGCGTGCCATGAGTGCCCGTAACAACGCACTGCCGGTTTTTGACGCCGTAGCCGGTTTGACCTTCAAGGCCAGGCAACAGGCCAACCATTACGATTACTTGCTCATTGATTGCCCCCCTTCGGTAGAAGCACAACAGACACAGGAAGCACTACGTCTGACTAACTTGGCGCTGATACCGGTGCAGCCATCGCCACTGGACCTGTGGGCAACGGTGTATATTGAACGCGAAGTGGAAGCGGCGCGTGAAAAAAACCCCGATCTTAAAGCGATGCTGGTGATCAACCAGCTCGAACCGCGCACCCGGCTCTCGCGGATTGTTCGCCAGGGGCTCAACGAACTTGGATTGCCGACGGCCGACACGGCCATTCGCCGCCGTGTTGCTTACCGGGCCAGCGCGCTGGAAGGAAAAAGCGTGCACGATCTGGGAAGCCGTGGCAAGGATGCCAGCGAGGAAATCCTGCAATTGATTAATGAGGTAATTGTCTGATGAGCGAAACTGATAAGACCAGCGACAAACTCGTCGCTTCGATTCGTAAAACCAAGGCCGGTGCTGCAACGCCCAAGCAGGCTGCTCCGGCAAAAACCGCTAGAACAAACAGAGTACAACGCAGCAGGCCGGCTGCAAAAAGCAGGCGCACAACCCCGGACAATGTCGATCCTTATAGCTGCGGTGGCCGCGTCTGGCCGGATTAACTGCCCCGAGGATACCGCGCCCCCACCGTGCCGTGCCCGTCCTTCCGCTACACGCCGTCCTATCCGTCTGGTTCGCTTGATCCATCAGCCTGTACAAAACCCCGATTGATGACCTGCGAGTAGATGTCTGCTACGGATCAGCAGCAGTGTGCCGGGCATGCCGCCTGGGTTTCGTTTCCAATACCTGGCGTTTCGTGGCACACTAGTCACGGAAGGTTCCGGTTATCTCTCCTGTCAGCACGTTGACGTGCTCGCACTGTAATGGTTCTTTATGTGCACTCAAACCGATAGTGGTCGGCATGTCCCCGGGCGTCACGGGTGTTTGAAAACGCTAAGGCAAGACAATCATGTCAGCTGTGAGTGACAAGGGCAGCAAGTCACCAGTTTCCATGCCCGACCATCTGATCCGCCACACGACGTTGCGGCAATTGCAGATTTTTGAGGCCACCGTGCGGCTGGGCAGCTTCACCCGGGCCGCCGAAGAGCTGTTTCTCACCCAGCCGACGGTGTCCATGCAGATCAAGAAACTGG
>CAMYKF010000215.1 GCA_947258905.1 uncultured Pirellulaceae bacterium
CGCGATCGGTGCGAGCGTCACCCCAGTGCAACCGATGACCCATGAAGTAGTTATTGCGATTGATCCAGTAGCCGTCAAATTCGGGACCGCGCGAAAGAACCATCTTGATTTCTTCCGTCAGTTCCGGCGTCACTCGCTCGTCGGCATCAACCAGCAGCACCCACTCGTGCGCGGCCTGCGGTATCGCCCAGTTCTTGAAATCGCCGGACGTAATATACTCCCGCTCGATAATACGGACCTTGTCATAGCAAGAGGCCAGATCCATCGTCTCGTCGGAAGAACCGGAATCAGCGATCAGAATCTCCGAGGCGAGGTCCCAAAAACTCTCTATGCACGCCACGATATTTAATCGTTCGTTCTTGCAAGGGACGATGACGGTCAGCGGCCGCTTCATGAATGCTGCGAGGGGACAAAAACGAAAAATGCCAACGGAATTTGGATCAATAAACTCGGCGGAGATTAGAGAAGGACCTTGCAAGTGTCAACCGACATCAATACTTACGAAATTCGGCCTTGAAGCTAGCGAGTTCCGACTCACCGCCCATTACAGGTTGAAGCGGAGGCCCCGTTTTCGCAGCTCACCTGCTAGCTGCCAGGGAGATTCGTAATGCACCGCGTCCAGCCCTGCATCGCGGGCGCCCTGCACGTTGTCAGGCCGGTCATCAACAAAAAAGAGTTCGCCGGCGGCAAAGCCGGATCGCCGGGTCGCGGCCTGATAAATCCCGCGGGACGGCTTGCTGGTGTGTTCGTCAAAACTCAGCACCGTCAATTGAAACAGACGGAGAATGGAATAGTCAGCCGACTGAATATACTGCCAGTGAGCTTCACAGGTATTGGAAAGGATACCCAGTCGGCAACCGGCCCCACGCAACGCGGCCACCAACGGAAAGATCGCATGGTTGACCCAAAATATATCGCTGGCTGCGAAACACAGTTCGGCATCGCTGGCTGCCGAACCGGTGTGCCGCCTGATCTGTTGACAGAATTCCGGGGTCGCCAGTTGTCCTTGTTCGTATTCCTGTTGCAGGGTTGAGTGAAAAACCAGTTGCCGAATCTCATCGGACGAGGAATTGGTCAGCGCGGCCAGCTGGTTGATGGCGATTTCATGATCGAAATTGACGAGCACATTCCCCAGATCGAAGTAAATGAATTCCGGGGTCTTCATGGCAGTTATCAAGCTTTTTTGGCTGGGTGTGGCGAATTCGTTCACAAATGCCCTGTGACCGTGAATTCAGTTGTCCAAAGCCGAAAATTGCGGGATTTTGGTGTGTGAAAGGCGTTCCATTTGCCCGCCTGCAAGGCCGCGTATAATGCAGCACACCGGGCCGGACATTCAAACCGGCTCGGACATCCATTTCTAAAAGGTGTCGTTCTAACGGAAGACACCGGACCGCCGCAATCCTCTCGCGTCGGCCACCCGATTGAGAAAGGAACGATCGCACGTGAATACAGCAACCTCGACAGCAACCCGTCCACAAACCCTGCAGGACCTGATCAATGACGGGTGGCAATCCAAAAGCGTCAAACAGGAAATCCATGACAACTTTCTGGTTGCCCTGTCGACCAATGAAGAGCTATATCCCGGCATCGTTGGCTACAACAACACGGTTATCCCGGAACTGAACATCGCTCTGTTGTCCGGTCACGACTTGTTGTTCCTGGGAGAAAAGGGCCAGGCCAAAAGCCGGCTGATGCGTTCCCTGGTGCGATTTCTCGATCCGTTGACGCCCTATCTCGACGTTCCAGGGACGCCGTTTCATGAAGATCCGCTCAAGCCCTTGAGTCGCCGCGCGGTCGATGCTGTGGCCGAAAACGCTCCGGCCAGCGTACGCATTCGCTGGTGGCCGCGTGAGGAGCGATATGCCGAACGGCTTGCACCCGGGACCAAGTTCGCCGACATCATTGGCGAAATCGATCCGGCCAAACTTGCCGGTGGAGCCAGCATGGCAACCGAGGAGGCTTTGCACTTTGGATTGATCCCGCGTATGCACCGAGGCATTTTCGCCATCAACGAGTTGCCGGAACTGGACGAACTGGTGCAAGTTGGCTTGTTCAATATTCTGGAAGAACGCGATGTGCAGATTCGCGGTTTTCCCGTGCGGTTCGATATCGACGTGATGGTGCTGTTTTCCGCCAACCCGTCCACGTACAACCGCAGCGGCAAGGTGATTCCGCAATTGAAGGATCGCATCGGCTCGCTGATTCAGACGCACTATCCGCGTGACCGCGATGTCGGTATCCAGATTGTCGATCAGGAAGCGGAAGTTGACCTGGGCGGCGATTATCCGGTGGTCGTGCCGTACTTCATGAAGGAAATCTGCCAGCAGATCACGGTGCAGGCGCGGAAGAGCAAATACGTCGACCAGCAATCCGGCGTCAGTGCACGATTGAGCATCGCCAATTACCGCACGATGGTTTCCAGCGCCCGTCAACGTGGCATTGTGCTAAATGAAGTCCCTGCCGTGCCGCGGATCAGCGATTTGGCGCACCTTTACACCTCGTCGCTGGGCAAGCTGGAACTGGATTTGATGGGCAGCCATCAAATGACGGAACGTCAGGTACTGGACGGGATTATCGCTGAGGCGATCGACGCCGTGTTCGATGAATACATCACGCAACACGGCCTGCATGAAATCGCCGAGATCTTCTCGAAAGGTGTAAAAATCGAAGTGGGCGACATGGTTCCTTCTTCGCAATACGCAAAAATGCTCAAGCGGGTTCCGCAGGTCTGGGAAAAGGCCTTCGAAGTCAACGCGTCAGACAACGAAGCCGTGCGGGCATCCTGCGTCGAATTCGTGCTGGCTGGTCTGTACGCGCGGGACAAGATCTCCCGCTCGCAGCATCACGGCATTACCACTTACGAAATCCAGGACTGATTCGTGGCCAGAAAAAAAGAAAAAAAGAAACGCCAGCGGACGAATCGTGATGGCCTGGGCGGGATCGTGCACACTTATCAAAAGTACGATCCCAAAAAATTTCCCAGTCCCACGGAGGCACCGCCCGATCTCGTGTCGCCGATGATGGAACATCTGCTCGCTTACGGGACCGTGCGCGAACTGACCGAAGAGGAAATGGCCCGCGCCGTGCGGCTGGATCCGGCCCAGTTCGCCAAACTCGGCCCCAGCCTCGACAAGATTCAGATGATGCTGGAAGACCGCAAACGGCGGATTCTGGAAAAGTACGAAACGGATACCGTGCAGCAGCTGGCCAAAGAAGTGTTTCATGAAAACGCTCGTGAGGCACAGCCGCCCAAACGTTTGGCCGACCGTTATCGGGACGCGGTGCGGCACGAGCAATTGTGGGACATGGAGCGGCTGTGGTATGCCATTGGCGACGACCATAGCTCGTTTGCCCGCAAGTTGCTGGGCGTGATGCGGCATTTGGGCAACAAATACGAAATTGACGAACTGGCCGCCAGGTATTACTTCACCGGCAATGAACCGCTGACGATCGAGGAGGCGCTGCGGATCAAGGAGGAACTGGAAAAGATCGACGAACTGCTGGACCAGCTGGAACAGGCTCGCGAAAACGCACAAATCGCCATTCTGGATCTGGATGAACTGTCCGAGTTCATTCCGGAAAACGACACGCATTCGCTGGAAGAAATGCAGCGAATGATTGAAAACCATGTGCGAGAAATGGCGGAACAGCAGGGCATTGAATTCGATGGCCGCCAGTTTCAGCTGACGCCACAAGCCTATCGCGTTTTTCAAAACAAGTTGCTGGCCCGTCTGTTCGGGCAACTTGAGGCCTCACGCACCGGACGTCACCAGGGCAATATCATGGGCGACGGGGCGATTGAATTGCAGCAGACCAAGCCGTACGAATTTGGCGACTCGGTCACCCAGATGGACATTCCGCAAACCATGATCAACGCCATGATACGGCAGGGCAGCGAGCGGCCATTGCGACTGAAGGCGGATGACATCGAAGTTCACCGCACACGCAACACACCACGTTGTGCCACGTCCGTCATCATGGATATGAGCGGCTCGATGCGCTATGACGGCCAGTACATCAACGTCAAACGCATGGCGCTGGCGCTGGACGGGCTGATTCGTTCGGAGTACCCGGGTGATTTTCTGAATTTCATCGAGATGTACACGTTCGGCAAACTTTGTCGCAGCAGTGAAATCGCCACGCTGATGCCCAAGCCGGTGACACTGTTCGATCCCGTCGTGCGACTGGCGATCGATATGTCACGCGACGACGTCAGCGAACACATGGTGCACCAGCATTTCACGAACATGCAGCACGCCTTGCGTCTGGCCCGGCAATCCCTGGCCGGCAAGCCGACTCGCAACAAGCAGATTTTTGTGATCACTGATGGATTGCCCACCGCCCATTACGAGGATTCGACGCTGTACATGCTGTACCCGCCGCACCGTGCCACTGAGGAAGCCACCCTGCGCGAGGCCAAACTGTGTCAGCAGGAAGGCATCACAATCAACATGTTCCTCGTGCCCAGCTGGTCGCAATCCGAGGAGGACATTCGGTTTGCCTATTCGATTGCCGAATCGACCAAAGGCCGCGTCATCTTTACCTCCGGCGGCAACCTCGACCGCTACGTCGTGTGGGACTACCTGGAACGCAAACGCGAGATTCTGGGGTAACCTCTCTCACTTGGCTCTTCGGGGAATTTAGTGGCAAATTCTCGTGACCCTCCCGCCGGGAGGGTCGCCAATCCCGACCTGACGGGATGGCGGGGAGGGGCCACTCTCATA
>CAMYKF010000216.1 GCA_947258905.1 uncultured Pirellulaceae bacterium
CCCACCTGGTCGGCCGAAAAGCCCCAGCGCACGGCCGCCGCCTGCATTTCATGGAACTTCTGGTCGGTCAGGGCGATCAGCGGCGTCGTGTAATAGGCTGTGCGTCCCAGATGCAGGGCCTCGAACATGGCCGCTTCGGCAATCAGCGTTTTGCCGGTGCCCGTTGGCGCACAAACGAGTACACCCTGTTCGTTGGTGAACCACGCCAGCAAGGCTTCCTGCTGCACCGGATAGGGCTCGAACGGAATCGATTCAAAGTACTGTTCGGCCAGTTCGTCGCGGCGTTCCTGAGGCGTGGTCATGACAGGGATGATGACCGGTTGGCGAGAATTCGCAAGGGCCTAACGCTCATTGACGCGAGCCAACGCAGCTTTTGCGATTTGAGTCGGGGGAGCGACTTCGTGACCCTCCGCGATATCCTCGATCAGGGCTACCGCCTGCAGCGAGCCGATGTGTTCCAGAATGATGACGGCTTCGGCCACTTGTTTCCATCGTGGTTTGATGGCGGCATTCAGGAACAAACTGGCCCGACCGGGGTCGGCCCAAACAACCCATGTTTGGTCGCCGGCCTCGAATTGAATTTGCTCGTTGCCCTCCCGGATGGACCAGCGAACTTCCCCATCATCACCAATCATCGCATCACTTTGCTCCAGCCTGTCCAGAGTCCAGCCCGAGAGCACTCCAATCATGCGCAGTCGCTCGGGATTGTGAGGGACACTGGCCATGATCGTCTCCATGTCATTCAGCAAACGTGGATCACGAAACTTGAGCTCCTCAAAGGCACTATGCCACGTTTCTTCATCGTCAGCGGCCAATTCGGTGACCAGTGAACTGAATTGCATTTCGCTGAGTTCAACCGGCTCAAGCACCGTGGACAGGAACTCGATTGTTTCATCAGGACGCTCGGCCATGCTCAAGGCTGCAACAATTGCGTCATTCCCGGGACTCAATAGCGCGTCCCAGCAACCGGCCAGTTCCGACTCGCTCTCTGAATTCGAATCGTCCAGCACGCGTTTGGCCATTACCGTTGGAGGAGCTTTTTCGTGCCCGGATGCCATCCGCTCCAGTATCTGGCGGGCCGCTGGAGAATTAATGTGGTCGAGCACCAGAATGGCTCGGCCGGCTCTGTTCCAGTCAGTTTTGCGCTGCCAGCCTGGTCCGTTCTCCCAATCGCTCAAATCGTACCGGGCACCCCAGGACATACTCGAATCAGGACTGTTGCATACAAATCGATAGTTACCCGTGGTGGCCGAACGGTCCAAAACGACCGGAGCGCTGAAAAAATCGCTCTGCATCTCATCGTCCTTGAAGGCCGTCAACGGAAAGTTGGACAAAATACCAGCCATTCGGTTGTGAGCTGGATTGCGAGGTGCCCTGTCGAATACCACTTCAATGTCGTCCAACAGGCGAGGATCGTGATACTCAAACTCACGATAGGCATTTTCCCAAGTCGCCTCATCATCGCTGGACAGGTCTTCCAGTAACCTGGCAAACTTCTCCTCATTCATTTCGACAGTGATCAGAGTACTCTGCAAAAACTCAATCGCTCCATTTGGTTCGCGGGTCATGCGTAGCGCCGCGACGGTTCCATCAATGGTGCGTCGCGACAGTTGATTCCATGAATCTTTCAGGTCGCTGGCGGTTGGTTCATCCTGCCCGATGACCGGCACGGCACAAACAACTGGCAAGATGATCAAGACGAGCAAGCAGGTTAATCGGGTCATGACTCTCTCCTGTTGCTGGCGTGTCAAATTTGCAAAAGGAGTATCAACATGGTGACATATTGTAACCAGTGCGGGGCTAGCGGTTTGCCGGCAAGGTTTGACTGACCAGCCTATCAGTAAACAAAACGCCCTGAACGGCGTCAAAATGGAAACCGGTCAGAACCTGGCATCCGGGTTGCTCGTAATGACGGGACCGCACACGGACAGGGGTTGGAACAGGCAAAAGGAGTCAGCATGAAACGTTCACGCAATGTCAGCATCGTTCGTCGCCGCCGCCAAAAACACCGGGGCAAAGCCGCCCAATTTGCCCGCGGCCTGATTCTGGAATCACTCGGAGTCATCGCGCTGGTTTTGCTGTATTTCACTATGCAGTCAGCCTCGGTGTCGCCCTCGGCAGATCCGTTGATCGGTGAGTCCCCGGCTGCACCATCCTCGACCGCCCAGCCACTGGCACAGATGACGGGGCACTACGCCAGGTCGTGGAGCGAATACCATCGCGATACAGTCGCCAATTTCCAGCGAACCCGTACCTGCGATCCCTTTTTTCCCTTTATGCAGCTCAACGGCATTCCGGCTGGTCGCTAGCTGGCAGTAGTGGATGCTGTCCATATCGGGATTGCTCTCCCCGGGCCGCACTTGCTAGAAGTCGCCTCCAGTTTTTCTGCCAACCACGGGTGCGACCATGATTCGAACCAGTCTTGTATTAATCTTGTTGACCGCGGTCTTCGCGGGACCCGGCATATCAACGCTGGTGGCCCAGGAACAAGAGTCCGGGCTCACTCCCCGGGAACGGGACATTGAGTCGAAGCTGACCGAAACCTTTCAGAAATACGAAGCGCAATTGCAGGCGGTATTGAAGACCCGTTTTGCCCAGGAAAAAGATTTCGTGGCCGAAGTAGTCCTGTTCGTGCAGGAAGAAAAAATTCCCAAGAACCTCGTCGACTCGGCCTGGTTGTGGGTGCGCCAGAACCGTCCCTTTACCAACCATCCCTTCGTCTACTTTGAAAGGGTCCTGCGGTTGTTGGGCCAGCGGGCCGACGTGCCCATCCCTCCCTTTGATCCCTCGATCTATAACAATCGCACCGCGCAGCGGATCCAGTCACAACTGATTCGCGGCCGTCGCTAGTAATACAGCTCAGACTTCCATTTGAGTCATAGCCGAAGTTGCAAAACTTCGGGTGTTTCCGGCTGGGCCTGTCCCGAATTCTTGCGAGTCCGGCTACCTTGCGCTAACCAACAAGACAGAGTGCGTCGGGTTCATGTGTGCCACGATCTGAATTAGACTGGCGACCGGTATTCCTCATCAAGGCGCAGCATCCATGGCAAAAAAGAAAAAAGCAAAACGCACGGCCAAAAAGAAAACATCACAAACCCGGGCCAAAAAGAAACCTTCGACCAAGGGCACGCGCAAGACGGCTGCCACCAAAAAGACTGCCTCGCGGCGCACCGGTAGCACCAGCGTCGATTCCCTGTTGAAGAAATTTTCCCGCGACCGTACGCAAAAGGAAACGCAACTGGCAGTCGTAATCAAAAAGCGGGAAGAGTTGCAAACGAGAACCCGCAAGCTGGAAGAGCAAATCGCCAAGGTCACTCAGCAACAGCGCGAAATCCAGGCCCAGTTGGCGCAGCTCGACCAGCAACGCGACCAGGAAGTCAAACAGTTATTGGCGCAGCTGGGAATCAATCTGGAGTCAGCCGGCGGAAGCGGTGGCGGACAGACCGCGTTACCTTCCGCAGGTGATCGGAGCCAGACTCATCGTGAGCATCGGCTGGGCACCCTCACCAACGGCCGCGATGACTAAATAGATCCAAGGCACATCGAAGCGCGTCTTGGCGGGGTGCCACTGCAAACTTGTTAGCAGTGCAGCAGTTGCCAGCTTTTGTCGGGTCAACACTGCTGGACAAGCCAGCAGTGGCACCAAAGCGTCCTCAGCAACGGCCGACGAGTAGCTTCCGACTGGTAGTCGGGTGTGCGAGGAGCCGTTATTACGGACAGCAATCCAATTTGCAATTTTCAATTTGCATTTTTCAATTTGCAATTTGCATTCCAGGACCTTCGCCAACCTGCCCGTTGCGGTCAGTTCGTGCTCCCGCGCCCGTCTTCGCTGGGCGCAAAATACCCGCCGCGTGAGTGATCGAACTGAATCTCCTCGCCTGGATGTTCGTCGACAAACCAGTTTCCGCCATCGCTGTCCCGAAGAAAAACCTCGCGGCCCATAACCCACGTGCTCATCGGCCAACCCTGCAGCGTCACGCCATCCCACGGACTCCAGCCGCATTTGGTTTGCTGCTGGTCGTTGCGAATCGTTTCCGTATGCTCCAGATCGACCACCACCAGATCGGCATCGTATCCGATTTCGATACGCCCCTTGCCCGATATGTCCCATACGCGGGCCGGCGCGTCGCACATCCACGACACGACCTGTGCCATGGAAAAGCGACCGCGACTTACCTCATTCAGCATCAGTGCCAGCGAGTTTTCCACGGCCGGCAGGCCCGAAGGACAGGCAGGGTAGGGCTCCGACTTTTCATCAAGCGTATGTGGTGCGTGATCCGTGGCGATGACCTGAATGTGGCCGTCCAGCAAGGCGCGCCGCAAAGCCGCATTGTCGGCAGCTGACTTGATCGAGGGGTTCATTTTGACCAGCGAACCCAGACGCTCGTAGTCATCGGTGTTGAAGAACAGGTGGTGCGGGCAAACTTCGGCCGTGACCCATGGCCGCGCCTCGGCGATCGGTTCGATTTCGGAGGCCGTGGATACGTGCAGCACATGAAAGCGGTGCTGGTGCCGCATCGCCAAATCGATGGCCCGACGCGTGGCGATGAGCGCCGCCTCCTGATTCCGGATCAGGGAATGCGTGGCAACTTCGCTGCTGCCCTTGTACTTGATAGTATTGGCGCGAATGGTCGCTTCATCTTCACAATGCGCACAGATGGGCAGCGTCGTCTCCGCAAAAATTTGCTCCAGCACGGCTTGCTCATCCACCAGCAGATCACCC
>CAMYKF010000217.1 GCA_947258905.1 uncultured Pirellulaceae bacterium
TGACAGGTTCTGCCGCCTCAAGCTAACCTGTGGGGTACAAGGATGCAGGCAGTTAAACTGCTGCGGATTTCATTATGGACTGTGCGGGAAATTGTGGAAGGTAGCAAAAGGTGTCCAGGAACCACGAAAATTCCGCCGGAATTCGCCAGCGCGTCATTGCCGCGGTGGCTTTCGACCTGGATGGCCTGATGTTCAACACCGAGGACCTCTACGACGAGGTGCTCGCCGAAATGCTGGAGCGACGTGGACACTCTTTTTCGCGGGAGCTGAAAATCCGCATGATGGGACTGCCCGGTCCCGAGGCGGCTCAGGTCATGATCGATGCCCATCAACTAAAGGAATCGCCAGCGGAGTTGCTGGATGAAGCCCACCGGCTACTGGCGGCGATCTTGCCGGGTCGTTTGCAGCCCATGCCGGGACTGCTGGATTTGCTGAGTCACATCGAAGCGGCCGGCTTGCCCAAGTCGGTAGCGACCAGCAGTTCGCCGGTCTTTGCCCGCAGTGCCCTGCAGCAGGGACAGCTATGGGAGCGATTTGAATTTGTCCTGACGGCCGAGGATGTCGTTCGTGGCAAACCGCATCCGGACATCTATATAGAGTCCGCGCGACGACATGCCGTCGATCCGGTCAATCTGCTGGTTCTGGAAGACAGCTTGACGGGCAGCCGCGCCGCTGCTGCCGCTGGCACGATAGCAGTCGCGGTGCCCGGACATCATTCCGCTGACCAGGATTTCGCTCACGTCGATTACCAGCTTGATTCGCTGGCTGACCGTTTGCTGCGGGACATGATCGCCGCGGGACAAACGCGTTAGCTGTTACCTGTCTGCTGGCACATTCAAGCGAGGCCCGGTCTGCAAGTGCCGCCGTGGGAAGTGCCTGCAAGTACTTCTCGCATATTCGTTAAATTTTCACTTTCTTATTCAACCGGCACGACAGGGTTTCCCGATACAACACGTGAAGCCAAATAGCGCCAATGGTGTATGGCTGATTTGAATTTGCCCAATTGAGGGCGTGGACAAGACATTCGGGAACAGCCCCATGTTGAAACGAACATTTTTGGTTACGCTCACCGCACTGACGCTCGTATTTTTCGGCGTCAGCAGTGTTTCCGCACAGACGACTCAGGAGGCGCTTTCTCTGGGTCCCTCGGCGCGACCACATGGTTCCACAGACCATCAGCCCTTTGCTGATACTGACCTGTATGAGTATGACGCCCAGTTGTGGGCGCCTTACGACGTCACTACGGTCGACGGCACGACCAGCATGCAGACAGGTTTTTACTCCGAATTCACGTATGCTTATACATTCCTGTCCGGACCGTCGCCCGTGACCGGTGAGGATCCGCGTGGCTTCCCCACCGTGGGCAGTTACTCGTGGGCTCGGGGCATCGAACTCGGTTTCATGGGCCGCAAGGATTCCGGCTGGAATCTGGACTGGTTCGAATACGAAAACAACACCTACCTGAATGACGGCGTGTATCGTGGCACGAGCCCTGGTTTTGGTTCGCGGTTCCCAACCTATGTCCGTACCAATTACAACAACTTCTCATTCAATCGCCAGTTCCGTCAGATCCTGTCCAGCGGTGCGGTTGTCGAGCCGTTCGTCGGAGTTCGCTACAGCAGTCTGGTTGACCAAAGTGTGCAGGACAGTGCCGTTCCGTTCCGCTTCACCCAGCGTGTTGGCAACAGTGCCATTGGTGGTCAGGTCGGATCCCGTTACTTCCGCCAGTACGGCCGTTTCCTGGCCGGCAGTGAAGTCAGCCTCGGGGCCTTGTACAATGATCAAAGCTATTCAGCGGGTACGCAGGCCGGTATCGGAGCTCCCGCTATCGAATTCGTCAACCGAAACAACGATTTTGTACCGGTATTCGATATCGGCGTCCGTGTCAGCTACAACCTGACTCGCGACGTCGCAGTGCGGTTGGGCGGTAACTTCAGTTATTACTGGAGCGGGATTGCCCGCATCGATTCACGTCGCGCTGCGACCAACCCGTATTTCGCCAACAACCTCCTTCCCTTGCCTGCCGAGGTGATGACCGAAGGGGTAACCACCGCTGGCGTCTCACTCGGAATCGACTGGCGGCGGTAGGTCGCAGCTGAACCAAACGATTGACTCACCAACTCGTGATTCAGATGAATCACGAGTTTTTTTTGTTGGTTACGTCGGTTCTGGCCAATGTTCGGTACGCAGCTACAATGTGGGTTCGTTTCACTCGATCGCTCTCTCTCAACGCTGTGAATCCATGAACCATCCATCCGGGAATGAGCCCATTGCCATCGTTTTGGCGGCCGGCAAGGGCACCCGCATGCAGTCAGACTTGCCCAAGGTCCTGTGCGAGGTCTGCGGCCGACCGCTGGTAGCGTACGTGCTGGACGCCCTTCGCGAAGCGGGTGTGGGACGGATTTACGTGGTGGTGGGCTACAAATCGGACCTGGTACGCGAGGCCCTGCAGGATTACAAGGATCTGGTGTTCGTCGAGCAAACCGAGCAGCTGGGCACCGGCCATGCGGTCATGGTGTGCCACGATGATATCGGCGATTTCGACGGCCCGGCGTTCGTGGTGGCTGGCGACTCGCCAATGTTGCAGGCCGATACGCTGAAAAGACTCATCGCCGAATATCACGGCAGCGATACGGTTTGCTTGCTGGGGACCCTGATCCATGACGACCCGGAAGGCCTGGGACGCATCGTGCGGGATGACCAAGGCAAATTCACGGGCATCGTCGAGCACAAGGATTGCACGGAGGAGCAACGGCAGATACGGGAAGTCAACATGAGCACTTACCTGATCGATTGTCGCCAGATGTTCAGCGCCTTGCAGGACGTCAACCAGGACAACAGTCAGGGTGAATACTATATTACAGACGTACCGGGTATCCTCATTGATCGCAGCGAGGATGTCCGGGCCGAACCGGTCCTGCAGCGTTGCGAAGCGCTGTCGGTCAACACCGTTGAGCAACTGCAGATCGTGGAAGATGAAATGCGTCGAATGGCCCAGTCGGCCTGACGATTCCGGGAACTGGTGACATGCGGGGTGGCGATGCACGAATTAAAGATCTTTAGCGGACGGGCCAACGAGGAACTCTCCCGCCGAATCTGCGATTTCTTGCACCTTGACCTCGGCGACTGTGCGCTGGAGACGTTTCCCGACGGGGAATTCCATTGCAAGATTGGCGACGTGCGGGGCCGTGACGTTTATCTCGTCCAGCCCACATGCCCGCCGGTCAATGACAACCTGATGGAATTGCTGATCATGATCGACGCGTGCAAACGCGCCAGCGCGGAACGTGTCACGGCGGTAATTCCTTACTACGGATACGCCCGTCAGGATCGCAAGGATGCAGGCCGCGTTCCCATCACCGCCAAACTGGTCGCCAACCTGATCACTCGGGCCGGGGCCGACCGCGTGCTGTGCATGGACCTGCATGCGGCCCAGATTCAGGGCTTTTTCGATGTGCCCGTGGATCACCTGTACGCGGGTCCGGTGCTGAATCAGCACTTCTTAAACATGGGCTTTCCTGCCGACGAGCTGGTGATTGTCAGCCCGGATGAGGGCAGCATCAAACGGGCGGTGGGTCATGCCAAACGACTTGGCGGGTCAATCGCCATCATCGACAAACGGCGCAAAAGTGCCACGGCTGTCGAGCAAGCGAACCTGATTGGCGGTCCGATCGAGGGCAAGGTTGCGCTGATGTTTGACGACATGATCAGTACGGCCGGCTCCATTTGCGGCGCTGCCGAGCTGGTCGAGAAATGCGGCGCCCGGGAAATTCACGTAGCCGCCACCCACGGCGTGTTTGCCGGCAAGGCGGTCGAGCGTCTGCAAAACGCCCCGATCGACAGCGTGGTCATCACCGACAGTATTCCCCTGCTTCCGGAAAACAAACTGGACAAGATCAAGCGGCTGTCGGTCGCCAACTTGCTGGGCGAGGCCATCAAGCGAATTCACCATCACCAGTCGATCAGCGCTATCTTCGGCGAAGAGCGTGAGGCGGCCGGGCGATAGGACGCGCGAGGAAACTCGCCTGCCCGTGGTCGGAAATACAACAACGATCCTTGCCCGGGGTGATACGGCTCGTGTAGTGCCATTCCCAAGCCGTCGAAGTCGGGGACCTGTCCGCAATGGACGCCTCTGGCGAGCCATCGTGCCTGGTCTCGACGATTGATTTACCGATCCTTTTACGCGGAGTCGTCGGTTTTGTCTTCGCCTGATTCCGGGGTTTGGGTTTCACGCCGGAACACGGCCACAATGTCCTCGGCGGGCACGACAAAAAGCTGGTTGTCGGATTCAAAGTCGACCGGGATGGCGTTCTTGGGGTGGAACAGGACCTTGTCGTACTGGCGTAGCGGCAAGTCCTCGTCGTTTTCAATCGCGGCGGAAATCGTCACGATGCGGCCGGTGATGGTGGGAATTTCGGCGGAATCGGGCAAGGCAATGCCACCCCGGGTTTCGCGTTTGGGCTCGTCTTTGCGCACCAGCACGCGCAAGCCGATGGGCTCGACAAATTCGAACACGTCGCGTCGGGTTTTTCGCGGAGAAGTCATACGAATCTACGGAGAGTGTTACGGACCATGATTGGATCGCGGAAGCGAAACGGCGGGTTGCCAGGCATCGCGGCGGAGTCCGGGCAAGGTGCGTTAGTTTACCGGGCGGCGAGGCGATTTCTTTGCCAAAAATGCCGCTTGGCCTTGAAAAACCCGCCTGATTCACCAAAATAC
>CAMYKF010000218.1 GCA_947258905.1 uncultured Pirellulaceae bacterium
GGAGCGCATCCAGCGTGACTTCCAGATCCTCGATAATCGGGTCGCAATCGCTTTGGTCGTCGAAGGTTTCCTCCCTGGTGCCTTCGATGGTGTGTTTGAGCATGTAGTACAGACCACGAATGCTGTTGGTTTTGCCGGATTCGATCAGCTGTTTACAGCCGCTGCCCACCAGCAAGGTCTGCATGTAGCTTTTGGCCTGCGACAGGTTGAACAGTTCGCGGCGATTCTTGTTGGACCCCATCTCGATGATCTTGCGCGACTGATTGAACCGCACGTTCGACAGCGAGCGTGAGGGGATGTCCAGATGCGGAGCGCGGCTGCGGCCGGCCACGGTGACCACGCCATCGGCCAGATCCTTGAGGGAACCGAGCGTCTTTTTGTCTTCCCTCGTCAGCTTGACATCGCCGTTGCCACTGGATTTGGCGGCAGCCGGCTTGCGAGTGCTGCGTCGAGTGGTTTTCTTTTTGCCCATGCGCTATTTTTTCCTCGCCACTTTCCGTTCGGTGGTTTTCTTTTTTGTTTTCGTTTTTTTCCTTTTCACGACACGCTTTTTCTTTTTGGCAACCTTGCGTGTCGCGGATGCGGCGGCCGATTCCTCCGCATCCTCAAACAGCTGTTTCTGCACGCTGCCATTGACCGGTTCTCCGTTGATCGAGGGAGCCGTATCGACGATCAGCACATTGTCACCGTACAGTTCGTCTTCCTCGCTGACACGCTTGCCGCGTTTGTCCAGTTTGGTGTCGGCTTCTCTGGTTTTTCGCTGGGCAACCTTCAGCAACTGGTCGTACAATTTCTGGCGATTGGTGCCGTTGATGTCGCTGACGGCATTGGCTACTTCGCCCAGATAACGCATGAAGATCGTGCGACGCTCGCCCTCCTGCTTGATCGACTTGCGTCGCCTGAGGAACATGCCCAGCTTGCGACCGACCGCCTGCAGGGCCAGACGCAGTTCCTTTTCGATTTCCGGATAGGACGCGATGGCTTCCTTGGACTCGCTGGTAAACGGCACCCAGACGCTGGCCATGTGCACCATCACGGTGACCGGGCCGCTGGGCAAGGCACTGCGCGACTGGCTGAGACCATAGCTGCGCCAGTTGGTGGCCATAATGGTTCGCGTGATGGCGCAGTCGCCCATTTTGAATTGCAGGGGAACGCGATTGGCATAGCGAAGAATCTGCATCGACTGATTATCGCCGACCGACACGTGACGCATGGCTTCGTGCAGTGCCGTGCGTTCCCTGGCCTTGAGTTTGGACGGCGATTGCCGGGTCCCCAACCCCGCTGCCTTGATGATCTTGTCCGCGCCGTCAGCCCCCAGCCCGTCGAAGGTGTTGACCAGGAATTGTTTAGCCGTGCGGGCATCGGTTTCGTCAAGCAACTGATTGAGCTCCTCGACCGTTACCTTTTTTGTGGCTACGCTGCCACCATAGGCCAGGGCGACTTCGATCAGAAACGGATTACCGCGATACACCGATGGCGGGCGGGTGGCGGCCGCGTAAAACTCGCCTGGTACCACGTGATACAGTCCCTTGAGCAGCAATTCCTCGCCAATCGGGCAAATACAGTCGGTCGAGGGGGAGCTGATTCGGGTTTCCTGGATGGCGTGGTACAGCTTGTCGGCTTCGCCCCGTCCGATCTTTTTGGTGGAGGCACGGGTGCTGAGTTTGGCTTCGTCGCAAATGCGTCGGGCGACTGCCGAACTGACGCGGGAAAAGTTGCTGGTAAGGAATTGCGACAGGGTCACTGGCGGCTTTTGTTCCTTCAGCATCGATAACAGCCGTCCCAGTTCGACGCCGTAGGGATGCGGCTTGATTTCCCGGGCCTCGGGCGGCAACTGGCGCGTACTGCGGCGATAAATGGCGGTCTGGTTGTCAGGATCGGTATAGTGGATGGTGACGTGAGGGTTGGCGATCGCGGTTTGCTCCAGATACTCATCCACACTGCCCTTGCCGCGTTTGTAGGCAGCTTCCATTTCAATCGAGACCATGGTGCCGCTGACCAACGGGGTCGGCTCGCCGCCTTCATCGGCCGGTGCAATTTCGGTTTGCCAGTCCAGTCCTTTCTTGGCGCAGAATTTCTCGTAGTCCTTCGGAAAGTCCTCTCCTTCACCGCGGCCGTTGTGGATTTCCGGGTTGTTGGTCTTCGTATTGATCTGGATCTCGAAGTAGTGTGCCGGTTTGCGTTTGGAGATCTTGGAAACGATCTTGATCGGCTTGCCCGTAGTCAGCTGGCCATACATGCCGGCGGCACTGATGCCGATTCCCTGCTGGCCGCGGCTCATCCTCAAGCGGTGGAATTTGGAGCCGTACAGCAGTTTGCCGAAGATCAAGGGGATTTGTTTCTTGACGATCCCCGGGCCATTGTCCTGGATGGTGACGCGGAATCGTTTGGGGCCGGTAGATTCGATGTGCACCCAGATTTCCGGAACAATTCCGGCTTCCTCGCAGGCATCCAGCGAGTTGTCGACCGCTTCCTTGACGGTGGTCAGCAGGGCCTTGCGCGGATTGTCAAAACCGAGCAGATGGCGGTTTTTGGTGAAGAATTCACTGACCGAGATGCTGCGTTGCTCGGCGGCCATGGTATGGGCCGTAGCGCGGCGTCGCCGCCTGGCCGGTTTTTTGGCAGCTGCAGATTGAGACACGGCCTTGCTGGTTCTTTTCCTGACGGTGCGTTTCTTCTTTTTGCGACGTATTTTTTTCTTGGTGGCTGACAAGTTCCGGTGACTCCTTTTCCGCGGGAAGGTCGCCTGGGTTGGGCGGCGCGCGTCCTTCTACGCCTGTCAAACAATGCGGGTTGGGCGAACTGGGCGAAATTATACCCGCTGCCCGGAATTGGTCACAGTCGGTTTTTAACGGTTGTACATCGCCGCCCGCATTTTGATTTGCGGCGAGCCGCGAATGGTTGCGGCGCGATTTGCGGAAATGCCGAAACTCCCAATGAATTGAAACTTCCGGGCACAGCCCGGGTGCGGTGCAGGATGCTGCAGCCGTACACGCCGCCATCAGAATCGAAGGAGCGATTGGATGAACTTCAAAAACTACGTCACAGCCCTTGTTGTGGCCGGCACGATGCTGGTCATTGACAACCCCGTGGCTGCTCAGGATTACGGCAGCAGTCAACTGGAATTTAACCTGTTCCAGAACTTCTACACGCCACCGGGTGCCAGTATGGCAACGGCAGCCATGTACAGCGCGCCGCAGCCGGTTCCCTACTGGGTCGGTTCCAGCATGTACACCTACCAGCCGCTGTATCCCCACCAGCATTTGTACGCCCACAAAAAGTCCTACTACAACTACTACGCACCGTCGCTAGGATTCTACAGCGACAATCTGAAGTTCGGTGCTGGCGGAGATGCGTTGAACAAGACAACCGTAGTCTGGAAAAGCACCGGCTACCACTTCGGCAACCTGCCCCTCAGCTCGTTCCTGGCTCAACGGATGAAATACAACTTTTCCTCGTACAAATACGGACTCAATGGTGATCGCGGGCTGGTTGGACCGGGTTATGGTTTCGGCGGCGGACGCCTCGGCGGACACCACGGTGGAGGCCATTACCAACACCAGACAGACTGCCAAGGCGGTTGCCAGTAGGGTTCCGGCAAATCATTTCAATTCAATCGCTGAAAATCCTCGACAGAAAGTTCTGATTATGAAAATTGCAAACCTCTCGATGTTCCTGCTGGCGGCCTTGGCCATGCTGGTCTGGACCAGTCAGGTCACAGCCCAGGAATGTGCAGGTGGCGACTGTGGCGGGAACGTCAATGCTGCCAACGATGGCAACTGCACGCCGCGACCCGGCTATCCTTGTCCGCCCGCGGCCCCATCCACCGATTGCATCGGTGCCACCGGTCCTCACGGGGAACGGTACCTGGGGCCCGCCCGCCATATTGGTTTGGCGGCCAGGGATCACTACAGCCCCGACCCGTTTTACGCTTACAGCTCTGCCGGGCTGGATGCGACTCGCATGGATTACTGGAACCGCCAGCAGAGTTCCGCCTATTCGTGGCACGGCGGCTACAACTATTGGCGCTGGGGTGCACCCACGGCACTGGTCGTGCCCCCCACAGCAGCCTTCCAGACCGAATATAACTGGGGCGTCGCCCAGACACGCAGCCTGCCGATCTATCATCAGTTCACTGGCGATCAGGGAGCTGCTGGCGGCGTGGTTGGTGGCGCGGGAATGTACTCCAACACTCCCTACTGGCCCTCAAGCACCAGCCAATTTGGCATCTATCCGGTTCGCGGACCCTGGTAATCGGCGCGTTTGCCATCAACGAATCACGACCGGGCAGCCTGACAGCTGTCCGGTTTTTTCTTGCGCGCACTGCTGAGGAACCGAATAGGGCCCATAAAAAAATGACTTCAAGTCGACGGCGCTGCAAGCGTGCTTTCGCGGCACGATTCCAGATGGGGATCTCGTACTGCAATCCGGCGGAATAGCTTGGCTCACCCTCGTCAAACTGCGACGTCCAAGCTTCACCAATCCGCGAGTCGCCTTTCAAACCGGCAAGATAAGTTTCGAGCACCACGTTCAATGCCGGCAAGATTTCATTCTTCGCCATATTCATGCGAACACAAGAGGCTTTCACCTGCTTGACGGCCTGACCAATTTCTGGCCGATGCCGCATCGCGGTTGCGACGGAGGCGTCCATTTCGACCGGAGTTTCGGCACGATAAGGAACTTCCCCGGGGACAAGCTCGACACCGTCATTGC
>CAMYKF010000219.1:0-4706 GCA_947258905.1 uncultured Pirellulaceae bacterium
CGCCGCCCGGTTTCCTGATCCGGATTCAACTGATTCCCCGCGGTTCAATGCACGAGCCAGCGCCGGATCGTAGCGCGCTATTCTGGACGCGGCATCCTGGATTCGACTTTGGTGCGAATCGATGGTCCACCTGGAACGCGGGATCGCCAGCCAAACAGCGTTCCACAGGGTGCCGTGCATTCGCTGTGGCTCCACCTTTTCGACCAGCGGCAACAGTCCGGCCATGGTCGCCGCCGGAGTAAAATGCGATGGTGATTTCAGGATTTCCGGATCATTGAGACTCTCTCGAGCCAAACCCAGTGCTCGTTGTGCCTCGTCGGGTTTCACACCGTGCAATCGATTGGCAAGCATGGCGTACGCCCATGCACGTTGATTCGGCTCCTCAATCGCACTGGCTACCTGAAACGCGGCTGTGGTCTGCTCGACTGCCATGCGGTGAGCAATCTTTATCGGATACGAGCCCGTGTTGATCGATCGTTCAGAGAATTCCATTCGCTTCAGCAACTCGATGGCCCGGTCCGGATGCGTGCGACAACAGTGAAATGCCAGCCGCGCGATGGCACGATTGCGTTCGTTGTCGTCCATCCCGTCGATCAATTCCCTGGCCAATTCGAAGTCCTGGTTGACAATCAGTGCGGCGAACAGGCTGCGCGGGTAGCCGGACCAACCGCCAGACGGCAGCTTTTTGGTATCATCCAGATGAGTGTCCACAATGGTCTGCGCCTGTTCGTGTCGGCCCGTCATCTGATAACGCTCGGCCAGCGTGGCCCAGATGGCCAGTCGCAATTGTGGCTGAGGCACCGCCTTGATCGCTTCGATGAATTGCAGTTCGACTGCCTCCGCCCGGGGATCGTCATCCGACAGGTTATCCAGCAAACGAGTCAGTACGCCGGGACGAAACATCGGCTGGTGCACATCGTCGGCAACTTCCGCTGCCAGATCAAAATCGGCGTTGGCAAGCGCCGCCACGAGTCGTTGCCGCACCGACATCTCCATCGCTTCGTTCAACGAATGATTTTCGATGTAGTCGAGTGTTTTCGCCGGATTGATGCGGGCCAGCAAGTGCAGGCTTGTGACCACGGCTCGTTGATCATCGGCATTCCGTGAAAGATTTTCATCGCAAATCGATTCCAGGGTTGCCAGCAGCTCGTCGCGCTGTTCATCGGAAAAAGGCAAATCAGCCGTGCTGGCTGGCCGACCCGCTTCGTCAAAACGCAACAACGTCAATTTGGCTTCGGTCGCTTGCAGATCATCCAAATTCAAGCCGTTGTACTGGAATGCCTCCTTCTCTACGACGATCAGACCTTCGGCATTCGGCACGCGCACAAGGTCTCCTTGCGGCGACAACTTTTCTCCCCTGCCACCGCGATACCAGTACGCGGTAATACCGTCGATTGGCTGGTCGGCCGAATCAACGATTTGAATGGCAACAGCGTTTTGCTCCTGCGCTACGGTGAACGTCGACGTAAAACCGGCAACGATGAACATAATCAACGAAAGCGCCGAATATTTTTTTTGAGGCAGCATGGGTTCACCTTCTATTTGTCGATGTGGATATCGGCGGTCCGCTGGATCTTGCCGAGAATGGGACCGGTGTCCATTGTCATCTGGACCTTCCACGTGCCCAGCGCCGGAATACCCTGTTGCCCCACGGGCACACTACCCAGTCGGCCTCAGCCAAAACCGGATTGGCAAGGCCGCGTCTGTTGTGGTTCCGGTTCGCCCGGTCGGCGGAACTGGAAGTCAACCGGTACGTGGCCCTCGTCCGGCAGTTCGCGGTTGGCATCCTGCCGATCAAATCTCGTGATCACCAGACCGTTTGGCGTGTAAATGTAAGGTTGAATCCACGATGCCAGGCCCGGTCGTGATTGCCGGTCGACGAACGGCGTCGCGTGTAGATCCAGCGACTCCAGCAATTTCACAAGGTGTTCCCCTTCGGTTGCCACATCGAACCAGCCGTTTTGAAAACCGCGAGTCAAGGTCATTCGCCAAAGCGTTGCGTTGGTATCACGCACATGAACGACGAGGTTTTCGATACAGTACCGTCCCGCGGGAACCAACACTGGATCCTCGTCGACGCGAATGGCGATCAACAATCCGGATTCGTCGCGCAGACTGCCTTCCAGACTTTCCACCACTGCCGTCTTGTCAGCCAGGTCCAGCTGGAAGCGGACCATTCCGCGCTGGTTGTCCGGTGTCAGCTTGATTGACTGGCCCAGCCGATCAGATCGAATGGCATAACGCTGGCCCTCGATTTCCATTGCGTGATGCAGATGCTTGCGTTCGGTCAGTGGATCAAAGCTTCCATCACCGTCCAAATCGATCCACAGCTGATCGCGCAAATCGACAGGAAGCCCGTTTCCGTCGTTGTCGATTCGTCGTACAGCGACGGATTGGCCGTTGAGTTCAATCGTTCCATCAACATGTCCGAGAGTGTTTACTCGGATTGCATTCGAACGAAGTTTCGGCGAAATGCCGATCTGTCGCGGCGAGTGAATTCTCCGTTCCTGTTCCACCACCTCGGCCATCAATTCGACAACCCAGGTTTTGCCTCGATTGGCTTGAACAGTGACCTCCTCGTCGGCCCCAATCGTGCGGTCGCGATTGCGATCGACAAATAGCCGGGTGATTTCGCCATTTTCCATTTCCGCCAGGATCGCGACGCGTGTCGAATTGGCGTCACCAAAGTGCCACTGGGCAAATTGAACGGAATCCTGGTCAATCATTGCTGCGACATTGATGTCTTCCGGGATGACACCCGAAAGTGCCAGCTCCTGGCCGCCAAACATGAACAGGGATGCCGACAACTGGTCCGACGGCAGTTGTTGCCAGGTCCATTCGCTGTCATCGAAGATGGCGATTTGTTCCTCGCCCGAATCAGTCATTTCCTGCAACATTACCGGCGTCGGCGTCACGTGGTCCGGGCGCCAAAGTTTTGGCATCCACCAGAAAATCAACGCAGGGACGACGCAGAAGACGGTCACCAAAGCGGCCAGCCGACGATTTCCTGATCGCCGATTGGGCGTGGCTGGTGAGGGCTGAAGCAGTGACTCGATGCGAGTTGACAGTTGAGTCGTGCCGGCGCCCGTCGCGGCCAGTGAGAAACGGGAATCAGCCGCTGCCGCTCCCTGGTTCAGGGCGGCGCATTGCAAGAGTGTTTGGGCATAGTCAAGTCGAGAGTCCTGGCCGGCGACCCATTCATCGCAACAATGTTCCCGCAAACGGGACACCTGCCGACTCACAAACCAAACGGCCGGGTGGAAAAACAGCAGCGATTCGATGATTCGCTGGACAAACTGGGTCAACGGATCCCATCGATAGACATGCGCCAGTTCGTGAGCGATGATTTGTTCCAGTTGCGCGGTTGTCAGCCCGGAAATCAGCGATGCGTTGACCAGAATCAGCGGGCGCACAATTCCCACCACGAGCGCCATGCCCTGACCCTGAAACAGGAGAATACGGGTTTTCAGGGACTTGCCGAGCGACAAGGCCGCTCGTTCGGCAATGGACGTGAGGGATGCCGCCGTCGTTTGCGCCGGTCCAGTCCGGGTGCAAACTTTGATCAAGCGAGTCTGGGCCCGCAATCCAAGGCCCATGCGAACAAACATGATGCCCGCACCGAGACAGTACAACGCGGTAGCCAGTACACACGCAAGGACCGGCCAATTGATGCCCGGGGCGGCCGCCGGGTTTTCCGAAATGGCATGGGCCCCGTAACCGCCTTGCCCGGAAGTACTGGCCTGGCGGGTCGCCTGGTTCGCGTTGGCGACGCTCGACAGTTCGTGCAGAGTGAATAACGACAGCTCACCTGCCTGATATTTTTCCTGGGCGATGGCGACAGGGGCAGGCGGGAGCGCCGTTCGGGATAACCAAAGAAAGTTCACGATCGGCATCAAACCGATCAGCAACAACATGCCGAAACAGGCGGCGAATCGCTGGTGCACGGACAGCAATTTTTTCATCCGCAAAATCATCACAATCAGCCCGGCCAGCAACAATCCCTGCCACAGCGAATGCACCAGCGACATGCTTGTCAGCCAGCACAATTGCGGATCGACCGGAAATGCCAGCCAGGCAATCGTATCAATGGCGGGGGCGGCATTCATTTGCGTTGCTCCCGCACCTTCTGATTGATCAGCTTGCGCAATTCCAGCAATTCCGCTTCGTCAATCTTTTCACCATCGATCAGGTTGAGCACCAGTCGTTGCGGCGAACCGTCGAATACGCGAGCCACCATATCGCCGAGCATCTTTTGGGAAACGTCCTCTTCGGAAACAACTGGCCAGAAAAGATAGCTCTTGCCATCCTTCTTCTTTTTCAGATACCGCTTGTCGACCATGATGTTCAGCATCGTGATCACCGAGGTATGCGCGCTGTCCCGGCCCGCCCTGGCCAGTCGTTCCCGAATATCGCGAACCGTCAAGGGCGACGACTTCCAGAGCACCTTGAGTATCGCCAGTTCCAGCTCGGTAGGATGCTCCGATGCCTGTCGCGCCATGGGTGTCTCCGCAGGAAGGTGTCGTTACGATTTCTAATTTATTAGAAGATGCATTGCCGGGTCAAGTATTAATTTCTAAAGAATTAGAAAATAAATCCACGTCAAACGTTGGGACGGAAAAGCTCGATCGCCGTGTTTGGCGATCGAATCCCGCGGCGGACGTATTGTCCATTTGGCGGATGATGGTCGCTGACGCCGTTGTTGTGCG
>CAMYKF010000219.1:4782-7090 GCA_947258905.1 uncultured Pirellulaceae bacterium
ACCAATACCAGCAGTCCACACGTCGTGCGTTCCTCGCCACCTCGGCAGCCGGCATCGCCGCGGCCCCTGCCCTGGCACGTGGCAGCGAAAGCCGGCCGGCGTTTTCAACATCGCGGCAAGACGAGGAATTCCCGGTCAAGGTGATCGCTTCGGGTAATGGACTGGAGGCGACCAAAAAGGCTTACGAAATGATCACCGCCGGCGAGGATGTGCTGGACGGCGTGGTGGCCGGGGTCAATCTCGTGGAGGAAGATCCGAAGGATATGTCGGTCGGTTACGGCGGGCTGCCGAATGAACGTGGCGTCGTGCAACTCGATTCGGCCTGCATGCACGGACCAACGCATCAGGCGGGTGCTGTGGCCTGCATCGAAAACATCAAATACCCGTCGCAGGTCGCCAAACTGGTTTTGTGGCGGACCGATCATGTTTTGCTGGTCGGCCGGGGCGCACTGGAGTTCGCCAGGGCGCACGGGTTCGAAGAGGAGGACTTGCTGACCGACCGGGCTCGGCAAGTCTGGTTGCGCTGGAAAGAAAACCTTTCCGATACCGATGACTGGCTGGCGCCGGAACCGGAACCGCAGACTCAAGGCGTTGGCGATGGACAAAGCTGGATGAATCCCGGCCGGTACTACGATCACGGATTGTACGACCACGGCGAGGATATCGAGCTACTGGCCCAACGCGTCATGCGTCACCGGCCCACCGGCACCATTCACTGCAGTGGTATGGATTCCAGCGGCAATGTTTCCTGTGTCACGACCACCAGCGGGCTGGCCATGAAGATTCCTGGCCGTGTTGGTGATTCACCGATTATTGGGGCCGGTTTGTACTGCGACAACGAAATCGGTTCCTGCGGCAGTACCGGGCGGGGCGAAGCCAACTTGCAGAACCAGTGCAGTTTTGCTGCCGTGGAATTGATGCGGAGCGGGATGGAGCCGGCCGAAGCGGGTTTGGAAGTCCTGCGTCGCGTCGCCAACCACTCCCATCCCCGCTTGCTGAACGACGAGGGCGAACCCGCCTTTGGCTTGCAATTCTATTTGATCCGCAAGGACGGCAAGCACGCCGGAGTCACCATGCGCGGCAAGGGCAAGTTCGCGATCACGGACAAGGATGGTACCCGGCACGAAGAACTGGTTTCACTGTTTTAGGTCCCCTGTGATAATCAGACGATCGGGAGGGCGAGGCTCCCGCCGAGCCGCGAATGGATGAAGCCGCAGTTCACCGGAAACCCCGACTCCGCGAACAAAAGCAACCCCGGTTTGTCACATGAAACGATGCCCTTATTGCGGTGGTGAAATCAAACCCGGTGCTGGTCAGTGCCCGCACTGTGACCGCCAGTTCGGTCAGAATAAGGACGAACAGGAAGAAAAGGCTTCGCTTTCCAGCATGGACGCGTACCAGCGCACCGTTCCTACGTGGATATTCGTGGTGGTCGTTCTGTTGGCGGTTATTGGACTGGTGCTCGTGTTTGTTACCTAGGGGTCCCCTCACCCGATGACGAACGACAAGATCGCGGAAACGCTCGAGCAACTGGCTGATCTGCTGGAGTTTACCGGCACCAATCCGTTTCGCCTGCGTGCCTATCGCAACGCCGCCCGCACGATTCGCGACATGACCGAGTCGATCGCGACGCTGGTCGAGGAAGAAGCGGACTTGACCAAACTGGAAGGCATTGGCAAATCGGTTGCCGAGAAATGCAAGGTGCTCGTCACCACCGGAAAACTTCCGCAACTGGAAGACTTGCTGGAAGAGATTCCCAAAACGGTGCTGGACATGCTGCGTATTCCGGGACTGGGGCCCAAGCGGGCTGCGGTGCTGTTCCACGAAATGAATATCACCACGCTGGATGAATTGAAGGCGGCTTGCGAAGCGGGCAAGGTACAGGAGCTGGAAGGGTTTGGCGCCAAGACCGAGCAGACCATTCTGGCGGGAATGGAAATCGCGCACGCGGCTGAACAGCGAAAATTGTGGTCGGAAGTTGATGATCTGGCCGACCGGCTGCGCGAGCATATGGCTTCCTGTAATGCGATCGAGCAAATGGAATTGGCCGGCAGTTACCGCCGTGGCAAGGAAACCGTTGGCGATCTCGATATCCTTGTAACTTCGTCCCGCCCCGACGAGGTCATGCAATGTCTGGGCGAATTTCCCGAAATCGAATCGGAGATCATTCGCGGTGGTACCAAGATGTCCGTGCGGCTGGACGACGGTTTCCAGATCGACTTGCGAGTTGTTGGCGAGGAATCATTTGGGGCGGCTCTGCAGTATTTCACCGGCTCCAGGGATCACAACGTGATCCTCCGCGGCATGG
>CAMYKF010000220.1:0-5433 GCA_947258905.1 uncultured Pirellulaceae bacterium
CTTTGCTCCCGCCAAGGGCTGACTTTGCTCCCGCCAAGGGCTGACTTTGCTCCCGCCAAGGGCTGACTTTGCTCCCGCCAAGGGCTGACCGGACCGCGACGAATGAACTAGGATAAGGTGGCTGCCTCACGCACCGGACATCGTACCTTGAAATTTTGCCTTGCAAATTCACCAACCGTGGACCAGACCGCGGTGGTTGAGCGCGCCGATCGCTTCACCAAACGCAGCATCAAAAAGGGCGCCAAGGTCGAGGGCCTGAAGATGGTCCTTTCCATGATCGACCTGACCAGTCTGGAAGGCATGGATACCGAAGGCAAGGTGCGGCAATTGTGTTACAAGGCCAGGCACCTGCACGACGCCGTTCCCGAATTGCCGCATGTGGCGGCAGTATGCGTCTATCCCAACTTTGTTGCACTGGCCAAACAGGAAGTCGCCGATTCGGGGATCAAGGTTGCTTCCGTGGCAACCGCTTTTCCCAGCGGCAATTCATCACTGGAGATCAAGCTGGACGATGTGCGATTGGCCGTGGAAAGTGGCGCTGATGAAGTGGACATGGTGATCTCACGCGGTCGTTTTCACCATGGCGACTACCAGTATGTGTTTGATGAGATTGCCGCGGTCAAGGAAGCTTGCGGTAACGCGCGATTGAAAGTCATTCTGGAAACGGGCGAACTGGGGACCTTTGACAAAGTGCGTCGTGCCAGCGACATCGCGATTGCCGCCGGCGCCGATTTCATCAAGACCTCGACCGGCAAAATCAAACCGGCTGCCACGATGCCCGTGACGCTCGTCATGCTGGAAGCGATACGTGACCACTGGTTCAAAACCGGTCAGATGGTGGGCATGAAACCGGCCGGCGGAATTTCCAAAGCCAAGCTGGCGCTGCATTATCTGATCATGGTCAAGGAAACGCTGGGCCCCGAATGGCTGGACCCGCACTGGTTCCGTTTCGGAGCCAGCAGCCTTGCCAACGACGTCCTGATGCAAATCGTCAAACAGCAAACCGGCGTTTATCAGTCGCCGGATTACTTTGCGATCGACTAGCTACTCAACCTGAGCGCTCGTGTTCCCGACCTTTTTTTTGCGAGTCGAATATCAGGCCCGACGTTTACGTCGGGTAATACCGAACACCGCACCTGTCTCGCTCCCCGCCCGCCAAGCGGCGGGCGGGGAGCGAGACTGTTTCTTTTCTCATATAACCCGAGCTAAAGCTCGGGCCTAATAATGGATTGCCATATCTCCACTGTCATCGATCACGGCTAAACCGCTCAGGTAGCGGAAGTCGCCAAATGGGTTTGGGCAATCCGGACTTCCCCGGTTCGTCATTCCGTGTTCGATATTCGACATTCCCGTCGCTTGTCCGGGAACCGCAGAATGTCGAACAAGGAAATCTCGCAGAACCGGCCTCGTACGGCAGGTTTCACTTGGTCCTCCATCCTGCTGAAATCAGCTACAATCAACGGTTATGAACGAAGAGACAACCCGCCATTCCGCAACCGAGACAGCCACCTGGACGCTCGATCCGGCACCCGAATCCACTGGGCATATCCAGCTGGAAAAGGCCTACGACCTTTTCATCGGCGGCCAATTCGTCAAGTCATCCGGCAACAAACGCTTTGATTCAATCAATCCGGCAACGGAAAAACCGATTGCCAAAATCACCGAATCCACAGACACCGATGTGGACAACGCGGTCAAGGCCGCGCGGGAATGTTACGACAAGCACTGGTCACAGCTGTCCGGTTGCGAGCGCGGCAAGTACATCTATCGCATTGCCCGCATCATGCAGGAACGGGCCCGAGAACTGGCGGTGATTGAATCGCTGGATGGCGGCAAGCCGATTCGCGAATCCCGTGACATTGATATTCCCCTGGCAGCTGCACATTTCTTCTATTACGCCGGCTGGGCGGACAAGCTGGATTACGCCTTTCCCAATCGTCGTTCCGAGGCACTGGGCGTAGCCGGACAGATCATCCCCTGGAACTTTCCGCTGTTGATGGCTGCGTGGAAGATCGCTCCGGCACTGGCCTGCGGCAATACCGTGGTGTTGAAGCCGGCCGAGACGACGTCGCTGACCGCCATGAAACTGGCCGAGATCATGCAGGACGCCGATTTGCCGCCCGGCGCGGTCAACATCGTGACCGGGCATGGCAAGGTGGGTGCCGCGATCGTCAATCACCCGGACATCGACAAGATCGCTTTCACGGGCTCCACCGAGGTCGGCAAGATCATCCAGCAAGCCATCGCCGGTTCGCGCAAACGCATCGTCAACGGCATCTACTTTAATCAGGGGCACGTTTGCTGTGCCGGCAGCCGGTTGTTTGTGCAAGAGTCGGTGCGCGATGAGGTCTTGCGCAAGTTGAAACACCGCATGCAATCGCTGATCGTCGGCGATCCGCTGGACAAAAACACGGACATCGGCGCCATCAACAGTCGCGAGCAACTGGACACCATCGAGTCGTACATCGAGATTGGCAAGCAGGAAGGTGCCGACCTGTTCCAGCCGGAAGGCGAATTGCCGAGCGAGGGATTCTGGTGCCGTCCGACGCTGTTCACGGAAGTGGCCCAGTCCAACCGCATTGCCCAGGAGGAAATTTTTGGCCCGGTACTTGCCGTGCAGACCTTCCGCACCGTGTCAGAAGTCATTCAGAAGGCCAATAACACGCCGTATGGCCTGTCAGCAGGCGTTTGGACGGACAAGGGATCGAAGATTTTCAATCTCACATCACAGATGCGAGCAGGCGTGGTGTGGGCCAACACGTATAATAATTTCGATCCCACTTCTCCCTTTGGCGGCTACAAGGAAAGCGGGTTTGGCCGCGAAGGCGGTTTGCACGGTTTGGCTGCCTATCTGAAACTGCAGCAGGTACGCCGGACCGCCTCGAACAACGCCTGACCCTCGATCGTGATCGCCAAAACCTGAGCCGAACGCGCTAGCGTCGGGTGCCAATTGGTTTCGCCACTGTGTTTACAATACCCGCGGCTAGCGCCGTCGGCTCAAAATTCTGACAGAATCGGGTTTTGAAACCACTTCTAAACCTTAACCTTAACTTTAACCCCTGCCGTGAGTCGTTAAGGTTTAGGTTCAGGTTGAAGTTAAAGTTTTGTTTTGGCTACATAAATGTCGGTTGAAAAGTACCTGAAACCGGAAGTCATCAATCAGATCAAGCGGCTGGATTTGCGCGCCCAGTTCGTCGTCAAGGGTTTCCTGCAAGGCCTGCATTCCAGTCCCTATCACGGGTTCAGCGTCGAGTTCAGCGAACATCGCAAATACACGCACGGCGACGACCCCAAGGACATCGACTGGTCGCTATATGCCAAAACCGACAAGTACTACGTCAAGAAATTCGAGGCCGAAACCAACATGAGCGGGATGCTCGTGATGGACTGCAGCGAATCCATGGGTTACACGTATCGTCAGGAATTGACCAAGTTCGACTACTCCATTTGCCTGGCGGCCGCCCTGGCCTACCTGATGATCAGCCAGCAGGACCCGGTCGGGCTGATCACCTTTACGGAAAAAATCGGCAACAGTTTGCCACCGAAATCCAAACGGTCTCACCTGGGCAACATTCTGTCTTTGCTGGCGCGGCTCAAGCCAACCGGGCAGACGAATCTGGCGCACAGCCTGAACCAGCTCTCGGGCATGCTGCCGCATCGCACACTGGTCATGGTGTTCAGCGATTTGTTGGAGGATATCGATCCGGTCTTCAACGCGTTGTATCGATTGCGACATGGCGGGCACGATGTCATTTTGTTTCACGTGCTGGACGAAGCCGAAGTCAACTTTCCGTTTTCCGGCATTTGCGAACTGGAAGACCCTGAATCGAAACAGAAATTGAAAGTGGATGCCAACGCCTTTCGTGCGGACTATCAGAAAAAGATCGAGTCCTTTCGTGGCGAACTGACCGAAAAATGTGCGCGAGCCAACATCGACTATGTGGCACTGGACACCAGCATGCAGTTTGACCGGGCCCTGATCGAATACCTGCACAGTCGTCAGGCGAGGTTTTAGGCATGGCACTGACGCACGTATTCATCCTGGGATTCGGCGTGCTGCTGATCGGTATTCCCATCCTGCTGCACATGCTGATGCAGCCCAAACCGAAAGCGCACCAGTTTCCGGCGTTGCGTTTCGTCCGCCAGATGCATCGCACTAACCAGCGCAGTCTGCAGTTGCGGCACTGGTTGTTGATGTTGTTGCGATGCCTGTTGCTGCTGGCTCTGGCCGCGGCCTTTGCACGTCCCAGCACCACGTCCAATGCCTTTGGAAACTGGCTGGGGCTGGGAGCGGGCGTCTTGTTGAGTCTGTTGGTGGGATTGCTGTTTCTGTACGCACTTGTCTGGTCGCGACCCGCCAACATCCCGCTGGCGCTGATCGTGGGAGCGGTTCTGGCACTGGTGCTGGCCTGGACCGGTTACGCGGGTATGACGGCGTTCAGCCAGAACACCAAACATGTGCTGGCCGACCAGCAGGCGCCGGTGTCGACTGTGTTGCTCGTCGACAGCTCGCCGCGATTGAGTTACCGCAGCGAGAATCAAAAGCTGTTACAAAAAGTGCAGGACCAGGGCCGCTGGTTGATCAGTCAGTTGCCATTGAACAGCAAGATTGCCGTGATGGAGACCGATGGCGAGAAGCCGTTCTTTTCCGTCGACATCGGAGCGGCGCGGAAACGTCTGAACACCATGGATATCAACTATGCGGCGATGCCCATCCCCGATTCGCTGACTCAGGCTGTACAGTTCCTTGCCGATACGGAATCCGAACGCAAGGAAGTCTACGTGTTTTCCGATTTGACTCGCGTCAGCTGGCTGAATTCGGGCGAAGGTCTCAAGACGCTGCTGGAGGATTACCCGGAAGTCAGTCTATTTGTGATTGACGTCGGTGTTGAAGACCCGATCAATTTTTCGCTGGACCAGTTGCAACTGGCCGCCACATCCATTCCGGCTCGCGGGCAACTGGAGATCGACACGCAGATTCGCTCGACCGGGCCGGGCAAGATGCTGTTGTTGACGCTGAACCTGGAAAAACCTGATCCCACACGCCCGGTGCGACGCGACGGTGAGACCCTGGTACCCGACAAGCACTGGACTCGTGTTACCAATTTCGATGTCGGTGACAATTCCCTGACGTCCGCCAAAATTGTATTGCAGGACGATGTGCCCGAAGGCATTCATCATGGCTGGGTGGAGATCGAAGGCGGAGATTCGCTGCCCGAGGACGACCGTCGTTATTTCACCATTGAAGTGCGGCCAGCGTGGCCGGTGCTGGTCGTGCGCCCCAATGGAGTCACGCCCGATAATCTGGTTGACGTGCTGGAAACGGCCGGGGGCATGTTTGATGTCCGCGTGATCGAACAACGCCAGCTCGCAGGCGAACCCATGTCGGATTACAACGCCATTTTTCTGCTCAACCCCGAACCGATCACCGAT
>CAMYKF010000220.1:5469-10173 GCA_947258905.1 uncultured Pirellulaceae bacterium
GGACGGGCGCGAGCCGGATCTGTCGTTTCGTACCGACGCGGCCGCCGAAGTGCTGCCGGGCCGTCTGGTCCGCGACTGGCGTCGCCGTAGCGGCGAGGATCTCCTGTTGTCGATCGACAATTTGACTCATCCGATTGCCAAAGAGTTCCGGCCCCTGGCGTCACTGGGAATCTGGCAACCATTTCAGGTGCATCGGCACTGGGAAATGAACACGGGGTTCGATGCCAACGTGACCGTGATTGCCCGCTATACCAACGGCGTGCCGGCTGTGGTCGAGCGGCGGATCGGGGCCGGCAAGGTGATTTGCATGACAACGCCGGTGACCGAGCCGGTACGCCCCGACGATCGCCGGGCCTGGAACGACTTGTTCAACAGCAGCGGTGGTCAGGAGATCTGGCCGGCCGTGTTACTAATTGCCGAAATCAGCGATTACCTTGCCTCCGGCACCCGCGATCGACTGAATGTTGGTATCGGGCAAACCGTGACACTGCAAAACGATATCAACATGATGCCGGCCGAGTACCGTTTGTTCTCGCCAAGGGATGAAGAACCGTTGCGGATCGCCAGTTCCGACAGTGTGTTGCGTTACCGGTTTACCGAAATGCCCGGTGCTTACCGTTTGAAAGGACAGATGGGTGACGAGACGATGCTGCGTGGATTCAGCGTCAATTTGCCTTCGGAATCCACCGACTTGCAACGATTGCCCGAGGAGGAGTTGACGGAAATCCTCGGCGAAGAACGGTTTCAACTGGCCCGCGACCGTGACGAAATCGAGCGGCAACAGGGAACAACCCGGCTGGGTCAGGAGTTCTATCCGATTCTGGCGTTGATGATGAGTTTGTTTCTGGCGCTGGAATTGATCATGTCCAACCGTTTTTACAAAAAGGCGGCGGCATGAAAATCAGGAATATGTCGTTTGAATGCGGGCGTCGAAAACAGAACCCCGTGGGTATAGGGAACCCTGAGGGTAAGCGGAACCCCGTGGGTAAACCGAACCCCGTGGGTAAACCGAACCCCGTGGGTAAACCGAACCCCGTGGGTAAGGGGTAACTTCCATGGATCGCATTACGTTTGAACCCGTTGCCAGCTGGTGGATCATCGCCGTAATCATGGCGGTGCTGGCTGCTGCGCTGTGGATCGGTCCGACGTTTGCCAGCCTGAACCGGTTGCAAAAACGCACGCTGTTCTGGCTGCGATTTTCGTTAATCGGGCTGGCGCTGCTGGCTTTGCTGCGGCCGGGCATCGTATCGACGATCCAGCAAAAGCAAACGGCGGTTTTGGCCGTGTTGCTGGATTTTTCCCGGTCCATGCGTTTGCCGCATCTGGCGACCGGTCCCAGCCGGTGGGACGCTATGGTGCAGAACATCAAGCAAAACTCATCCCGCATCGAAAATCTACGTGAACAGAATATCGATGTGCGGTTTTACGGTTTTGGAAACCGGCTCAAGCCTCTGGACGAGAACGGCGCGGTGCCTGATTTTCCGGAGACACCATCGGATGGCGAATCTGATTTGGGTACTGCGTTGTACTCGGCGATTGATCAGGTTCGCGATCAACGGCTGTTGGGCGTCATTATGGCCAGCGACGGCGTCCAGAATGCGGCGGATCCAGAAATTGAATTGTCGCAGGCCGCCAAGTTGCTGGAGGACACACAAACGCCACTGATTGCCGTGCCTTTTGGACAAGCGGCACAGACCGGGCAGTTCGCTGACATTGCAGTGGAAAACATGGCTGACCAGTACACCGTGTGGGTCAAAAACGATCTGACGGTAACTGCCACAGTGCGGGCTCGCGGGTTTGCCAATCAGGAGATCCCGGTGCAATTGATCGTGATCGATGCGGACGGCAAGGAAGAAGTGGTTGATACGGTGCGTCGCTCGTTTACCAAACAATCGGAATCGGTCAGCGTGGAACTTAACTACACGCCCAAAGAGGCCGGCCAGTACCGATTGCTGGTTCGCGCCTTGCCCCAGGCCGGCGAGATTTCGCCGCGCAACAACGAGTTGCCGGGTTTCCTGACCGTCAACGAAGGCGGCTTGCGAGTGCTGTACGTGTACGGCAGCCTGAACTGGGAAGTTGCCTATATGATTCGTTCGCTGAGTTCCTATCAGGACATTCAGCTGGACCAGTTGCACATGGACCGCCGTGATGAAGGTCGCTGGCCGCTGGATCGCACGCACCTGTTTGGCGATCCGCAGTACGACGTATTTATCCTGCACAATGTCGACTCTACATCATTGTTCCAACGTGGTACTCAGGAACAAAACCTGCGTTTGCTGACCGAAGCGGTGCAGAACGGCAAGGGCCTGATGATGATTGGCGGTTACGAAAGTTTTGGTCCGGGCCTGTATCATTCCACCCCGCTGGCTGATGTATTGCCGATCGAAATGGAGTTTTCCGAGAAGCAGGAGTTTGATGCGCCGATCCGCGAAGACCTGCATATCTCTCGTGAATTAACGCCTCGCGTCCCCGATGGTGCGCGACACTTCATTACGCAACTTGGCGATCCCGACGAGAACGCTGCGATCTGGGCGGAACTTCCGCCGCTGGTGGGTGCCAACCGCTTCATGGGGATCAAGGATACCGCCGGCGTATTGCTGGAAAGTACCGATGGTGAAGTGTTGCTGGCCGCCGCACGCGTGGGTGGACGCGTCCTGGCATTTGCCGCTGATACGACGTATCTCTGGTGGACTCACGGATTCCAGGACATTCACAAACGATTCTGGCGGCAGGTGATCCTGTGGCTGGCGTTCAAGGACAGCCAATCGGGGCAAAACGTGCGTATCGACTTGCCCCAGCGACGCTTTCAACCCAACTCCTCAATCCGGTTTACGGCCGAAGCCAACACGCAGACCAACCAGCAAATCACCGATGCCCAATTTTCCGGCAATTTGGTAGATCCGGACGGCACCCGCACCGCCATTACGGTGGTTTCCGGCAGCCAGTCGCAGATCGATCGCAAGTTGCTGGAGGAACCGGGCATCTACACGATCGAAGTCGCCGCGCAACGCAATGGCGAGGATCTCGGTGCGGCGGCCGCCGAGTTTGTGATCTTTGACAACGACAAGGAACAGGCCAATCCGGCCGCCGATCCGGACCAGCTGAATCGTCTGGCCGAACGCACGTCGGATTTCGGAGGCCGCATGATTGAACCCGCTGATTTGCCCGGCGTCCTGGACGACCTGTCGGAACTGGCTCCGAAGATGAAGGTCGACGTGCCGCTGAAATGGCAACTCGGTGATACCTGGTACGACGCGCTGGTGTTCATCCTGATTTTCGCCAGCCTGATCACCGTCGAATGGTGGCTCCGCAAGAAGTGGGGCATGGTGTAACGTGGGGCCCACGCGGGGCAGGCTTCCAGGCGGTCATCGCGAGTGATAACGTGGGGCGGGCTTCCCGCCTGCCACCATCTTCCGCAACGACATTCTGCACCGCCTTTCATTGTCTTCAATATCTGAATGAACGATCCATCACCAGCTCTCGATCCGCGTATTGAGGATACATTTGCCGAAGCGTTCGGGATGAAGTACACGCGGTTGATCGTCACGGCTGTCGATGCTGCATGGGCCCGCGTTGCGGCGACGGAATTCTGCGGCTATGGCACTTCGGTGATTGGTTGTGATGCCGAAACAGGCATCGAGAGAGCGGTATCGGAAACCGGGACACCCGACGGACGGCCCGGGCTGGCTATCCTTGCTTTCGGGTTTTCGAAACAGGCACTTGGCCAGGCGGTGGCCAATCGCGCCGGCCAGTGCCTGATGACTTGCCCCACCACGGCGGTGTTCAACGGGCTGGAAACCGAGCAGCGAATTCCGCTGGGGCGTCATCTGCGTTTTTTTGGCGACGGATTTCAGAAGAGCAAGCTGCTGGGCGAGCGTCGCTTTTGGCGGGTGCCGGTGATGGATGGCGAGTTTGTGATCGAGGAGGAACTGGGTGTCGCATCCGGTATCGGCGGCGGCAATCTGATTGTGCAGACCCGGGACCAGGCGACGGGGCTACAGGCGGCGTCAGCGGCCGTGGCCGCTTTGGCCGATTTGCCCGGCTGCATCACTCCGTTTCCCGGTGGCATTGCGCGTAGCGGCAGCAAGGTGGGCTCGCGATATGACAACCAGGTGGCTTCGACGGCCGAGAATTTCTGCCCGACGTTACGGGGTCGAGTAGCATCGCAATTGCATGACCAGGCGGCGGCCGCATACGAAATTGTGATCGATGCCATCGATGAATCGACTGTTCGCCAGTCCATGCACGGGGCGATTCATGCAGCGCTCGCTTCGCCCGTCGGAGACGACATTCTCGCCATCAGTGCGGGGAACTATGGCGGAAAACTCGGCAAATTCCTGATTCGGTTACACGAGGTGGCCATCGATTCGATTTGCACCAGCGATGCGGACCAAACCTGATGCCTGGCAGTCGGTCGGGAATTTGTGCTGACGGTCGGTCGTCTGGCAAACAATCGCTTGAGACTGTTAGCGAATCATCCCATAATGGCGAAAACCATCCGCACTGCGTTGACCCCGCGACGCGGTCATATGTCCACTTGATTATTGATCCCGGTTATCCGGATTCACGGCCATCATGACTTATTTACTGCGACCCCTGTGCGCGTGCCTGTTGCTTGCTGTTACAGCAACGTCGATTCTGGCTGACATTCAGCTTCCCAAGATCTTCTCCGACAAGATGGTGTTGCAGCGTGGCGATGCAGTG
>CAMYKF010000221.1 GCA_947258905.1 uncultured Pirellulaceae bacterium
CGATGGCGTATCGCAGATCATGGCCGGGCCGATCGGCGACAAACGTGATGAGTTCGGCGTAGCTGCACAGAGCGGATCGCTGCGTTTCATCCAGCCGCTGGTTTTTGGCGATCGGCAACAACTCGTCCAGCAAGCCACACAGGGTGCGGACCAAATCAATGTTCTGTCGTTCGTTGTTACCGCCGATGTTATATGTCTCGCCAATCGCTCCGGACTGCATCACACGAATCAGGGCCTCGGCGTGGTCGCGGACGTACAGCCAGTCGCGCACGTTTTCTCCGCTGCCGTATACCGGGATCGACTGGCCGCTGATCGCCTTGAGAATCACGACCGGGATGAGTTTTTCCGGGAACTGGTTCGGGCCGTAGTTGTTGGAACAATTGGTGATCAACACGGGCAGGCCGTAGGTGTCACCCCAGGCTCGAACCAGATGATCCGATGCGGCCTTGGAGGCGGAATAGGGCGAGTGCGGATCGTAGGGCGTGGACTCGGAAAACCCGGCGTCTTGGGGATCCAGCGATCCGTATACCTCGTCGGTCGATACGTGCAGAAACCGGAACGGAGGATGGCTTTCCGACCGGGCAGCCGCTTGTTGCCGCGCGGCCTGCAGTAAATTAAACGTGCCGACGACATTGGTTTGGATAAACTCGCCTGGTCCATCAATCGAGCGATCGACATGCGATTCGGCGGCCAGATGAAAGACCCCGTCGGGTTGGAAACTCGCAAAGATTTCATTGACGGCTATCGCGTCGTTGATGTCGACCTGGACAAACTGGTAAGCGGTGTGGTTTTGAATGTCTCGCAGCGACTCGAGATTACCGGCATAGGTCAGCTTGTCCAGGTTTAGCACCTGATGCGCAGGATCCTCCAGCAGGCAACGAATCAGATTCGAGCCGATAAAGCCGGCACCGCCCGTGACAAGGTATTTCATGTTCGTGATCTGCAAAGTGCCGCGACCGCGGCGTGCTGACGATTAACGCAGGCTGGATTGAGTGGCTTCGTGGCGGGCCAGTTCCATGTCGTGGTCGACCATCAGTTCCGCCAGTTCACGGCAGGTGGTTTTGGGTTCCCAGCCCAGTTGTTCCCGGGCTTTGGAATAATCGCCCAGCAACAAGTTGACTTCCGTGGGGCGGAAGTAACGCGGATCGATTTCGACGTATTTGTTCCAGTCCAGATCGATGTGCCCGAACGCATAGTCCAGGAACTGCCGAATGGTTTGCGTTTGCCCCGTGGCCAGTACAAAGTCATCCGGCCGGTCGTGCTGCAGCATCATCCACATGCCCTCGACATAGTCCCGGGCATAGCCCCAGTCGCGTTTGGCGTCGAGGTTGCCCAGGAACAGCTTGTCCTGCAGCCCGAGTTTAATGCGGGTGGCGGCCCGCGTGATCTTGCGGGTCACAAAGGTCTCGCCACGACGGGGCGATTCGTGGTTGAACAAAATGCCGTTTATGGCAAACAGGTTATAGGCCTTGCGGTAATTGACGGTCTGATGAAAGGCATAAACCTTCGCACACGCGTAGGGGCTTTGCGGCGCGAACGGCGTCTTTTCATTTTGGGGCGTCTCGGTGACGTCTCCGTACATCTCCGAAGACGAAGCCTGATACACCCTTACCGGTTTGCGTTTGTTCAATTGCCGCGCCGCTTCCAGCACGTTCAGAGCGCCGATACCGGTGACTTGCACGGTGTAGGCCGGCGAATCAAAGGACACTCGCACATGACTCTGGGCCCCCAGGTTGTATACCTCGTCCGGTTCAACATCCAGCACCAAATTGGTGATGTTTTGACCGTCAGTCAAATCACCGTAGTGCAGGAACATGCGGGCATCGCTGTCGTGCGGATCCTTGTAAATATGGTCGATGCGATCGGTGTTGAAACTGCTGCTACGCCGCACGATGCCATGCACCTCATAACCCTTTTCCAGCAGCAATTCAGTCAGGTAAGAACCGTCCTGACCGGTGATTCCCGTGATTAACGCGGTTTTTGTCATCCGTGTTTCCTTGTCAGCCATTCCGGGTGTTGGTGTGTTGGTGTGCGATCAGGCCGGGTCGGCGCGCACTCCGTTCTCCTGGGTGACACGTCCTGTAAAAGAACCTGCACTCGAGGAGAGCCATTTCCTGGTTCGTTAAGCTTCAGTGTGGTCGACGAGGCAAAACAAAAGCTTCGCCAAGTTGCGTATTTTTACACCGTTAATACTTTTTTGCGGCGTAAAGCGGCAAGTGCAAGTAGAACCCGAATGCCCCTGGAAAGTCAACGACAATCCGGGTCAGGCAAACTGGTAAAGAATCCGTTTCAAATCAATTGACTGAAAGGGTTTACATGTCATCGCAAACGTGATCGCGCGGCCGGGCCATATCTCCGGTCCGCCGGCGGGTTTTCGTCGTTGCCGGTCTATGCAGCCCGGATTCCCTTATGCACCCGTAAAGGCCACTCAAATCACGTTGAATGCGTATCGGGAGCGACGTGGCGAATCGCACGAGGATGCCTGTTGTGCAATTCGTGAAGTCGTGTTTCAGACCTCTCGCAGCTGGGCCGAATCGGATTCTTTCAAAAAACACTGGTAGGTCCGCTGAACGCCCTCGCGCAAACTGATTTGCGGTGACCAGCCCGTGGAGTTGATCAGGGTTGTGTCGGTGCGTTTGACGGGGGTGCCGTCGGGTTTGTTCAGATCGTGCGAAATCCGACCGGTGAATCCGGTGATTTCAGCGATCATTTCGGCAAGTTCCCGAATCGAGACGTCTTTGCCAGTGCCGACATTGATCCAGTCGGGAGGGTCATCCAGTTGCAGCAGGTGAGTAATGGCGCGGGCCAAATCATCGACATGCAGGAATTCGCGGCGCGGATTGCCGGTACCCCAGATCACGACTTCGCTGTCACCGGCCAGGCGGGCTTCATGGAATCGCCGGATCAACGCCGGCAACACATGCGAGTGTTCCGGATGATAATTGTCGCCGGGTCCGTACAGGTTCGTGGGCATGGCCGAGTGAAACATGACGCCGTACTGATGGCGAAAGTGCTGACACATTTTCAGCCCGGTAATCTTGGCCAGGGCATAGGCTTCGTTGGTTTTCTCCAGGGGGCCGGTCAACAGACAGTCTTCGCGCATCGGCTGTTCGGCCATTCGCGGATAAATACAGGTGCTGCCCAGAAACAGAAATCGCTGCGTGCCATAATTCCGTGCGGCCTGAATTGAATTGGCGGCCATCATGATATTGTCATAGATGAAGTCGGCCGGGTATTCATTGTTGGCGTGAATGCCGCCGACGCGGGCCGCGGCAAACACGACGGTGGCCGGTTGCTGGCTGGCAAAGAACTCGCGTGTCGCCGGTTGGTCTCGCAGGTCCAGTTCTGAATGTGAACGCACCAGGACCTCGTCAATTCCCTGGTCCTGCAATTGTCGCAACACGGCCGAGCCCACCATGCCGCGGTGACCGGCGACGAACACAGGTTGCTGGATGGGAATGGTCAAAGCGCGTCCTCTGCTGGAATGATGAGGCGATTGGCGCAGTAGACCATGAGTGGCCGCGACAGGTCAACGTCGGCTGCGAAACTTACAGCGGATCCAGCACCGCTTCGTCCATTTCCATGGAGACTCCCTGCTCCAAAAAATTCAGCGCCAGCAGCAATCGGGTTTTGCCTTCGCGTCGAATCACCTCGCCTTCAAAATCCCGGAAGGGTCCGGAGCGTACGCGGACTCGCTGTCCCCGCTCCAGTTTCGCTTCGGGAGTTAACGGGACACCGGCGGCCAGGGCCTGCTGGATTTGCCGCAATTCGACCTTGAACCCGGCATCGAGAATTTCCTGATCACGCGACACACAGTTGGTCGACAGGGCGTAATGCCGCTGCGCCTCATCCCCGTACATAAAGACGTAACTGGCGAACAGGGGGATGTACGAGGTTCGCAATCTGCCGGCTGGCGACCGGTATCGCTTGGGCACCGTGGGACAATAACAGGCAATCTTGCGGCCAATCAATCGCCGCATCAAATCCTTTTCACGCCGCGACATGGTGTACAGACAATACCAGCGGTACGACTCATCGCCCGGCAACTGTTCCGACTGCAACAGTTCGGGCGGGTAGATTTCCGGTTCTCTTCCAATGACGGGCATGTCGGCGTAACGGGGCTGGGGTCGGTGGTAATTGCTATTCTAGCCAGACGTGCGGACTGTCAATGCCGTGATGGTGACATTCAAGATCGGCCATGGGACGTATCGAACAACTGGTCCGCACCGTCCTGCACCGAGCGGTTGGATCGTCTTCCGCCGGTTTCCAGGACAGGCAGTGGATCAATGTGACTCCATGTCGGCAGCGATGAGACCAGGGTGGCCATCAGGAATCCGCCACGCAGGGACCAGATCACATAACCGGCGGTCGCGGTGATCGTGGTTATTGCGACCGAAGTGGTCATGTCGAAGTCGAACAATCCACGCTTGCCGACGTCCTCGGCCAGTTGATCAAGTTGCTGCCACAGATACCGGGCATCAAAAGCCAGTGAAATGCCGGCAATCGAAATCGGTCGGTTTTCACGAGGCTGATCGGCGTCACGAATCCGTTCTGCCAACATCCATTCCAGCACATCGATGGCCTGCTGCTGGTTCGGGACAACCACGCTGCCGGCCTTGCCGGACAGTATCGAATTCAATGCTTCGTTTTCCAGTTCATTGGCGGTTCCCGGCAGGTCGTTGGCACCTGTGACAAACACG